>CAZXNF010000181.1:0-7321 GCA_964641785.1 uncultured Streptomycetaceae bacterium
CGCAACCCTGCGACATCGCGGTCATCGCGCTGCCGGCGGATCTGGTGCCGGATACGATCGCAGCCTGCGGCCGGCACGGCATTCGCTTCACGGTCGTGCTGGGCGGCGGGTTCCGCGAGTCCGGGCCCGAAGGACAGGCACGGGAGCGGCGCATGCTCGAGGCCGCCCGCGCCCATGGCGTGCGGGTCGTGGGACCGAACTGCCTCGGCCTCGTGAACGTGCACGCGCGGGCCTACGCGGCGTTCGGCAGCCTCGCGCGGCCGCCCGTGCTGCCGCCCGGTCCGGTATCGGCCGTGATCCAGAGCGGCGGGTTCGGCAACAGCCTGGTGATCCGCTGCGCGATGGCCGGCATCGGTTTTCGCCTCGTCGTGGCGAGCGGCAGCGAGAGCGATCTCACCGCGCCGGAACTGATCGACGCGATGGTGGACGACCCGGAAACGCGCCTGATCCTCATGTACATGGAGGGCATCCGCGACGGCCGCCGCTTCGTCGCGGCGGTCCAGCGCGCGCTGGCCGCGGGCAAACCGGTCGTCGTCTGGAAAGCCGGCAACACGGAGCAGGGCGCCAAGGCGGCGGCGTCGCATACGGCGAACATGACGGGTTCCTACGACGTCTACCGCGCGGCCTTCCGGCAGCACGGTGTCGTCGAGGTGCACGAGATGGAGGAAGCGATCGACTGCGTGCAGGCGCTGCTGGCGTACTCCGCGCTGCCGGCCGGGGACGACGTGGCGATCATGGGCGGCACGGGCGGCTCCGCCGTGGTGTTCGCCGATGCCGCGGACCAGTACGGTCTGCGGCTGCCCGTGCTGACACGGCAAACGCACGCGGTGCTGCAACGGGTGCTCCCCGGCACCGCCTCGCTGGAGAATCCGATCGACTACGCGGCCGGCTTCATCACCAACGCCAACACCCAGCGCTTCCGTGAAGCCGTCGATGCCGTGCTCGCCGACCCGGGTGTGCATCAGCTCGGCGTGCTGTTCGCCACCACGACGGGCGAGGCCGCGGCGAATGGCGGCCGGGTGCTGGCCGAGGTGAAGCAGCGGCACGCGAAGCCCCTGTTCGCCTTCCTGTCGGTCCCGCGCGAAACCATGGCCGGTGGGCTGGAAGCGCTGGAGGACGCCGGCATCCCCGTCCTGCCGTCGCCGACGCGCGTAGCGAAGGCGATGAAGGTGTTGTCCGGCTATCAAAAGGCGCGTGCAGCGCTGCAACGGCAGGCAGTACTGTCGGCGCACGCGTTGCCTGCCGTCCCGACGGAGGAGGGAACGCTAAGCGAGCCTGCGAGCAAGGAACTGCTGAAGGCCTGCGGCATTTCCGTGACGGTGGACACACTGCTGCCCGCCGCGCCGCTCTCTGCGAAGGACGCCACGGGCTTTACCTTCCCCGTTGCGCTCAAGGTGGTGTCGCGCGACATCCCCCACAAATCAGAGATCGGCGGCGTGCAGTTGAACATTGCGGATGCGGGTGCGCTGACCATCGCCGTGCGCGACATGCTGGCGCGCGTCCGCGAGTGTGCCCCGGCGGCGGCGCTCGATGGCCTGCTGGTGTCGGAGATGATCGGCGACGGCATCGAAACCATCGTGGGCGTCGTCAACGACGAGGTGTTCGGCCCGGTGGTCGCCCTCGGCGTCGGGGGCATCTTCGCCGAGATCCTGCGCGACATTACCTACCGGCTCGCGCCGTTCGACCTCACCGCTGCCCGCGACATGATCGGCGAGCTGCGCGCAGCGCCGCTTTTTGCCGGCGCGCGCGGCAAGCCGGCGGGCGATACCGAGGCACTCGCGCAGACGCTGGTCATGGTGTCTGCACTGGCCTGGCAGTGGCGCGACCGCCTTGAGGAAATGGACATCAACCCGCTCTTGGTGCGGCCGCGCGGACAGGGCGTCGCCGCGGCGGACGCGCTGTTGCACTTTCGATCAACCGCACGCTGAAGGAGAACCGCATGGCACAAACGACGAACACGCACCGCCCGCTCGACCCGAAGACGGCGAAGGTCGGCTTCATCGGCATCGGCAACATGGGCGAACCCATGGCCGCGCATCTGATCAAGGCCGGCTGGGACGTGCAGGTCTACGACACGGATGCCGACAAGGTCCGCAGATTCACCGCTGCGCATGGCGGCAGCGCCGCCGCTGGCCTGGAAGCGATGGGCCAGCGGTCGAACGCGATCGTTACCATGCTGCCCGACGGCCACATCGTGCGCAAAGTCGTGCTCGAGGGCGCAGACTGCCTGGCGAAAGGACTCGCCCGCGGCAGCGTCATCATCGACATGAGTTCCTCCGCGCCCGTCGGCACCCGTGAGCTGGGCGCGGAACTCGCCGAACGCGGCATCGGGCTGGTGGATGCGCCCGTGTCGGGCGGGGTCAAGGGGGCGGTCAACGCCGCCCTCACGATCATGGTCGGCGGTGACGGGGCGCTGGTGCAGGCCGTCGATCCCCTGCTTGCGCCGATGGGGAAGCGGTTTCAGGCGGGGTCGCTGGGCTCGGCGCACGCGGTCAAGGTATTGAACAACTACGTTTCGGCCGCCGGCCTCGCCGCGGCGGCCGAAGCGGTGCTGATCGCCCGGCGTTTCGGCGTTGACCCGCAGACCGTCATCAATATCATCAACGCCTCCTCGGGGCGCAACAACAGCACGGAGAACAAGTTCGCCCAGTTCATCCTCAACCGGAAGTTCAGCTCCGGCTTCTCGCTGGGCCTGATGGCCAAGGACATCGGTCTGGCGATGGAGGTGGCGAAGGCCTGCAAGGTGGAGGCCGAACTCGGCCACGCCTGCCTCGCCCTCTGGAAGGAAGCCGAAACCGAACTGGGCGGCAAAGTGGACCATACCGAAGTCGTCCGGCATATCGGGGAAGATTGAAGGGCGGGACGACCATGGCGCTCCCCGTCTACGAAGTGTTTGCGATCAAGTACGCGGAGCGCGCCGCGCGCCGGCCCGAGCACTTCGTCCATGGTGACCCCCACGACGGGCCGATGCCGATGGACTACTTCCTCTGGCTGATCAGAGGGGAGGCGCGCACCTTCGTGGTGGACACCGGCTTCACCGCCGAGGTCGCCGCGCAGCGCGGGCGCACGCTCCTGCGGCCCGCGCGCGAAGCGCTCGCGCTGCTCGGCGTGGACGCGGCAACCGTGCGCGACGTCATCGTGACGCACCTGCATTACGACCACATCGGTGGCTTTCATGACTTTCCCGCCGCACGCTTTCACCTGCAGGATAGCGAAATGGCGTTCGCGACCGGTCGCCACATGAAGGACCGGTTCTTCAACCATTCGTACGAATGCGAGGACGTGGTCGGCATCGTCCGCTTGGTGTTCGGGAATCGCGTGGCGTTTCACGATGGCGAAGCGGAGCTCGCGCCCGGCCTGACGCTGCACCACATCGGGGGGCATACCGCCGGCCTGCAGTGCGTGCGCGTGCACACCCGGCGCGGCTGGGTCGTGCTCGCCTCGGACACCACGCATTACTACGAGCACTTCGAGCAGCGGCGCTGCTTTCCGATCACCTACCACGTGGGCGAGGTGATGGACGGTTACGACACGCTGCTCAGGCTCGCCGCGTCGCCGCGGCACGTGGTGCCGGGCCATGATCCCCTGGTAATGAAACGCTACCCGCCGGTGTCGCCGGCGCTGGCGGGCATCGCCGTGCGGCTGGACGTCGCGCCGTCGGAATAGTTTCAGCGCGTCAGGATTTGCCCATTTTCGCGAACGCGTGCCGGTTGGTATGGCGCAGGCGCGTGGCGAGATCGACGGTAATGTTCGACAGCAGTTGCTGCACGATGTGCGGGTGACTGGCGCTCAGCGCGTCGAACGCCACGCGACTGATGCTGCTGATCACGACGTCGTCCTGCGCGACCACCGTTGCGGAACGCGCTTCGCGGTCGAGAAAGCCGATTTCCCCAATGGTGGCGCCGCGGCGCACGCCGGCGAGCCGCACGTCCCGTCCGGGCGCGCCCCCGCCGTTGTTTTCGTGCACGACGATGCTGGCCGTGCCCTGCAGCACCAGCAGCAGGGTATCGCTCGGATCGCCCGCCTTCACGATCACTGCGCCCGCGGGATGCAGCCGCTGCACCATGTGGCCTTCGATCACCATGCGCTCGGCGTCGCTCAGTCCCCGGAACATGCTGACCGCCTCCGCAAAGGAAGTCACTTCCGGCTCGCGCGGCTCCGCGTGCCTCTGGATGATCAGGTTCTCGGCGGCTTCCAGCGCGCGATCAAGGTCGGGCGCGAACACCGCGTGCGAAACGTGCTGCTCGAGCATGTGCGCCACTGCCGTGCCGGCGCCGGCGTGCAGCAGCCGGACGCTGCGGTTCGCGGCATGGCTTTCCAGCTTGGCGATCGTCTGCGCGAGGCTGGTGTCGATGTGGCGCACCCGCGTCCAGTCCAGCACGGCGCAGGTGACGCCGGGCAGTTGCGCGCGGATCGCCTGGTTGAGGAGTGCCGCCGAAGCGAAGAACTGGTCACCCTCCAGTTCGAACACCTTGATCGCCTGCCCGTGGGTGGCCAGCAGCTGCAGGTCCGCGCGCGAGCGCGCGCAGTTCGAGCTGAGTTGCTTGCCGCTCCAGACATGACGCAGCGGCTGGCGGCTGTTGCGCGCAGCGTACATCAGGAGCCCCATGGTCAGGCCCACGAGCGCCGCCACCATGATGTTGACGAGGACCGTCACGGCCGTCACGACGACGATCAGCATCAGGTCTTCGCGGGTCGCGGCCGGCAGTGGCCGCCGCCGCAGCCACGCGCCGAGCCGGGCGACGGACGGGCGGTCGTAAATCAGCCATGCCTCGAAGATCAGCGCGCCCGCGATCGCGGCGATCGGCACCCCACCCAACAGTCCGCTCAGGTGGACGACGGCCAGCAGCATCGCGCAGCCCAGCAGCACGGGTGCCCGCAGCCGGCCGTAGCGCGCGGTGGCGATCGACGCCTGCGTAGCGCCGGACACGCCCGGCGAACCGATCGCGCCGGCGAGCGTCATGGCGGCTGCCATCAGGAAGCTGTCCCGCGGGCGGTAGGTCTCGCGGTCGTCGCTTTGCGCGAGCAACTGGCCCGTGACGGCGGTGTTCACGAACATGAGGGTGCCCAGGATCATGGCGTTCTTCGCGAGTTCGCCAGCGATCGCCATGCGCGCGTCCGGCTGGGCCCACAGGGCGCCGAAGTCCGCGAGCTGCACCGGCAGCGTGAACGACATGGCGCCCTGACCCACCATCGTCGGCGAGAGGCCGGCAGCCATCCAGCCCGCACTCACGATGACGCCGCCGATCAGCGCGATCGAGGTGGACGGCCAGTCGGGCCGGAACCGGCGGCAGGCGAGACCGGCGGCAAACGCACCGGCCGCGATGGAGCCGATCACGGCCACGGTCTGGCCCGAGGCGAGCAGCGCCGCCACGCCCTCCACTTGCGAGATCACCAGCACGAGCGCGATGCTGTTCGCAAAGCCGGCGTACACCGGGGCCGGGATGTAGCGCGTAAAGCGCTGCGCGCGCATCCACCACAGGCAGCCGACCCACAGGCCCGCCGCCGCGCCCGTCAGGCACAGGAAGGCGAGCTTGACCCCGACGGTATCGGGCAGCTCCCACGCGGCGAGCTTGGGGACGAGCTGCTGCATCATGACGGCCAGCGCCGAGGCCTCGAAGAAGCGCGCCGAGTACAGCATCGGGCGCAATGCGTCGGCCGTGGTGACATGAATCCACATCAGCCCGAGCAGGCAGGCGTGGACGCCGTACACCAGGAGCGCGGGGTCGATCTGGGCGTAGAGCAGCACCGTGCTGCCGAGCGCCGTCGGCACGACGACGGCGGCGCCGTCCAGCGCGGCGCTGGCGGTTCTGAGGGGCGTGGGTTTCAAGAGGGGCTTGCGCGGCGCTCCGGTGTGGCGGTGCTCGTCCCCGCTGGTCTGCCGCATGCGCGGGCCGGATTATACGGGCCCGGGCGGGTCCGCGACCGCTCCCGGGAGGACGGCGGGGCGGTTTCGCGGAAACCCGGAGAAGGCGCGCCGCCGCTCAGCGCCGGTGCTTGCCGATGTCCCAGTCGTGGCCGGCGCGGTGCCGCCGGGGTCCGCCCATCGGGGCGTGGCGCTTGACGCAAATCAAGACGCGCCCGCGCGCATCGGCTACCCTGCGGCGAACCATTGCACATGGCGAACCGGCATCGCTCCCCTTGCGTGGGCCTCGGGGCGCGGAATCACAGGAGGCTTCGATGGCCGTTGATCTGGAAGAAGTGGCCAAGCTGGTCGCCGCGCTGGAGCGCGACCTCGCGAAGCTCAAGCAGGGCACCGGCGATGTGCGCGCCTTGCAGGAAGAGGTTCGGGCCCTTGGCGTGGCGCTCGAGGCGCCGGCGCCGGACGACGCTCACATCAACGATCGCCTGAAGACGCTGCACGGTGCCGTCGACACCATCGCCGAGGACACCTTCATCGCGGCCGACTACGCGGCCAAGATCGGACGCATGCTCGGGATGTAGGGCGCCGACGGCGTGGTCGTCCTGCAGTGGAACGGTTTGTTTGTGACAGCCAGGACGCCGCAGCCTTCCTCAAGCGGCTCTACCGGGAAACGGTAAAGGCCCTCGCCCATCCCGACATGAAGGAGCGGCTGGCGCAGGAGGGCGCGCAGACGGTGGGCAGTACGCTGGCCGAATTTGCCGCCTTCTTCCGGAAAGAGACCTTGATCTGGGCGGACGTCGCGCAAAAAGGGGGCCTCAAGGGCGAATAGTCGCGCAGGCATTACAAGAAGAAGCCCGGGCAGGCCCGGGCTTTTTTACGTTGCGCCTCTGCGGGCGCGGGTGCTTACGCCGCCTTCTTGCGATTCTTCTCCAGCCAGCCGTCCACCAGCGCCACGGTTTCGTCGACCACCGCGTTCTGCATGCCCTTCTGCTTGCCGGCGATCTGCACCAGGCGGTCCACCCGCTCAATGTTCGGCGCGCCGGCCGCCAGCGCGCGCGCGGCGGAGGAGGGGCTGCCGAGCGACAGCGCGGCGTTCGCGTACTTCTCGAACGGCACCATGTCCTTCTCGCTGGCGCCGAGCGCCACGCAGAGCTTGACCACCCACTGATACACCGAACGCGTGGCTTCGAGGTCGCTGTGCACGGCATCCTTGATCGGGCGCACGGTGTCCTTCTGCACGCACCGGTAGTTGCCGGCGAGCAGCATGCTCCACTTGGCGAGCGGCACGAACACGGACTCGTGCACCTTGAGCTTCACCGGCAGCTCGATCGGTTTGCCGTCGCCCGGATCGAAGCGGATCGCATCGATGTCGCGCTCCAGGTCGCGCAGGATCTGGGTGTGCGCGTCGGAATCGAAGCGCGCGGCCTTGAAGTTGGTCGGCAGCCGCACCTGCAGCAC
>CAZXNF010000182.1:0-7274 GCA_964641785.1 uncultured Streptomycetaceae bacterium
CGATCAACACCTCGGGCGGCACGGCGGCCACGGGGCTTGCGGGCAAGGCCGCGGGTGTCGTTGGCATTACCGGCACCGGTGCGGTGAACGTGACCGGCGGCATCACCGCGCAGGGCGGTGACGGCGGCCTCAATGCCGCGGGCAGCATCGGCGCTGCGGTGACGGTGACGGGTCTGACGGTCGATGTCGGCGCGATCAGCACGCGGGGCGGCAACTCTGGTGGCGCCAATGCGGTGGGCGGCACGGGCGGTGCGGTGACGCTGAACCGCACGGGTGCGGCGTCGACCCTGACACTGAGTGGGTTGATCGACACGCGCGGCGGGGACAGCACGGGCACCGGCAACACGGGTTCTGGCGGCGCGGTGATTCTGGACGGCAACGGCGCGGCGGGTGCGAGCGGTTCGATCGTGATGGCGGCCGGCAGCAGCATCGACGCGCGCGGCGGCAGCGGTCAGACCGGCGGCAACGTCACGGTGCGCGACGGCACGACCTTCTCGATGGCGGCGGGCACGTCCATCAACACCTCGGGCGGCACGGCGGCCACCCTGCTTGGCGGCAAGAATGCCGGCACGATCTCCCTCAACCCGATGGCCGGATTGGTCACGACGGGGCTCCTCACCTCACAGGGCAGCGCTGCAGCCGTGGGTTCGGGTCTGGCGGGCGGCAGCGGCGGTCTCGTCACCATCACGACCACCGCCACCGGCGTCACCCTGAACGATGTGATCTCCACGCGCGGCGGCGATAGCGACGGTATCGGCACGGGCGGGGTCTCCGGCGGGGTCGCCATCACGGGCAGCGCCGCCGGCACTATCACCGGCGCGGGCGCTGCCACCATCGACACGCGCGGTGGTCGTGGGCAGGCGGGCGGCGCGGTGTCGCTCGTGACTGGCGCCACCGGCACCGTCAACCTGGCCGGCAGCATTCTCACCAGCGGCGGCAACGGTGGCACCAATGCTGCGGGCGGCAATGCGGGCGCGGTCGCGATCAACCCGGCCCAAACGATCACCGTCGGGGCGATCACCGCCGTGGGTGGCAATTCTGGCGGGGCGAACGCGGTGGGCGGCAATGGGGGCGCGATCACGCTCACGCGCGCCGGCACAGCAGCGGCCATCACGGTCAACGGCACGCTCGACAGCCACGGCGGCGACAGCGCCGGCACCGGCAACACGGGTAACGGCGGCGGCGTCACGATCAACGGTGGCGCGACCAACGGCAGCCTGACGTTTGCCGGAGGGGCGAACATCGATACCCACGGCGGGCGCGGCCAGACCGGCGGCGTGGTGTCGATCACCAACCTCACCACGGTGGCGATGTCCGGGAGCTCGATCAACACCTCGGGCGGCACGGCGGCCACGGGGCTTGCGGGCAAGGCCGCGGGCGCGGTCGGCATCACGTCCACCGGCACGCAGACGCTCGGCGCGATCACCACCAACGGTGGCGCGGCGGCGGTTGGCTCAGGGCTGGCGGGCGGCAACGGCGCCAACATCACCCTCGCGGGCAGCGGCATCACGCTCAACAATGCACTCGACACCAGCGGCGGCAACAGCGACGGCGTTGGTGTAGGCGGCACCACCGGCAACATCAGCATCAACGGGGGTGCGGCTGGCGTCAGCGGCACGCTGGCGGGCACGCTCGACACCACCGGCGGGCGCGGCCAGGCGGCCGGCACGGTAACGGTCACTTCCACCGGCGCGGTGAGCCTGCTCGGCGCGATCACCGCGCAGGGCGGCACTGGCGCAACGGCCAGCACGGGCTTCGCGGGTGGCGCCGTCAGCATCACCGGTGCCACGGTCGGCGTTGCGGCCATCAACACCAGTGGCAGCGCGGCTACGGGCGCGCTTACCGGCGGCGCAGGTGGTGCCATCGCGCTGGATGCAAACGGGGGGTTGCCCACGATCACCCTGAATGCCAACCTGACAACGCGCGGCGGAAACGGCACCACCGGCGGCAATGGCGGCAACGTCACATTCAACGATCCGGTGCTACTCGCCACGGACATCATTGTCGATGCGGGCCCTGGCACAGGTGGTGCGCCGACCGGCGGCAACGTGAATTTCATCGGCACGGTCAATGGCGCCCAGGCGCTGACGGTGAACACGACGGGCACGACGACCTTCGGCGGCATCGTTGGCGGCACCACTGCACTGACCACCCTGACCACCAATGCCGGCGGGACGACAGCGATCAATGGCGGCGCCGTAACCACCGTCGGTGCGCAGAGCTACGGCGACAACGTCACTCTGGGCGCGAACACCACGCTGGCGTCCTCGGGCGCCGGGGCCATCAGCTTCGCGGGCACGCTGAATTCGGCCGGTGCGAACCGGACGCTGGCGGTCAACACGGGCGGCGCCACCACGTTCGGCGGCATCGTTGGCGGCGTGCTGGCGCTGGCATCGCTGACAACGGATGCGGCGGGGACCACCGCGATCAACGGTGGCGCTGTCACCACCACGGGCGCGCAGACCTACAACGACAACGTCACCCTTGGCGCGGCCACCGCGCTCACGACCACCAACAGCGCCATCACCGCGACGGGAACGGTGAATGCCGGCGGCAATACGCTCACGCTCGTGGCGGGCGCGGGCAACGTTACGCTCAACAACGCGGGCAACGACTTCGGCACGGTGGCGGTGACCTCGGCCAACAACGTTGCGCTCCAGGACGCCAATCTCATCAATCTGGGTACCTCCACCATTGCCGGCACGCTAAACGTGACGGCCAACGGCGCGATCACTGATTCCGGCAACCTTGCGGTCACCGGCACGACCACGCTGGCGGCGGGTGCTGCCAACAACATCACGCTCGACAACGCGAACAATTTCAGCACGGTCGTCGTCACCAGCGGCAACAACGTCACGCTGGTGGACACCAACGCGATCGACCTGGGCGCTGCCACGATCGCCGGCACGCTGAACGTCACGGCCAACGGTGCGATCAGCGACTCCGGCGCGCTGGCCGTGACTGGCACGACGACACTGGCGGCGGGGGCGGCGAACAACATCACGCTCGACAGCGCCGGCAACAACTTCTCGACTGTTGTCGTCACCATCGGCAACAACGTCACGCTGGTTGACACCAACGCGATCGACCTCGGCGCGTCCACGATCGCCGGCACGCTGAACGTGACGACCGCCGGTGCGATCACCGATTCCGGCAACCTCGTGGTTACCGGTACGACGACGCTGGCAGCGGGTGCTGCCAACAACATCACGCTGGATAGCGCTGGTAACAACTTCTCGACGGTTGCCATTACCACCGGCAACAACGTCACGCTGGTGGACACGAATGCGATCGACCTCGGCGCCTCCACGATCAGCGGCACGCTGAACGTCACGGCCAACGGCGCGATCACGCAGACCGGCGCGCTGGCAGTGACCGGCACCTCCGGCTTCACGGCCGGCGCGAACGCCATCACGCTCATCAACGGCGCCAACAACTTTACCGGCGCGGTCTCGCTCTCCAACTCGGCAGCGAACAACGTTGCGATCCGCGACGCGAACGCGCTGGTGCTGGGCACGGTGGCGGTGGGCAGCGGGACGCTGGGGATCACGGCCGCGGGCAACCTGACGCAGACCGGTCCCATCACGCAGACGGGCGCCGGCGCGGTGACGATCATCAATACCGCCGGCAGCACCACGCTGACCGACGTCAACAACAACTTCCAGGGCGTGGTGGCGCTGAGCCAGACGGGCGGCGGATCGGCCACGCTGAACGACGTCAACGCGCTCACGCTGGGGGTGGTGACGGCGGCCGGCGGGCTGGACGTGACCTCGCACGGGGCGCTCGCCTTCAACGGTGCGACCGGTGTGACGGGCAACCTGGTGGCGACGACCTCCGGCAGTGGCGCGATCACGCAGACCGGCGCGCTGACGGTGACGGGGACCTCGAGCTTCACGGCCGGGGCCAACGCCATCACGCTGAACTCGGTTGCCACCAACGACTTCCAGGGTGCGGTCTCGCTCTCCAATTCCGGCGCGAACAATGTCGCGATTCGGGATACGAACGCGCTGATCCTCGGCGCCTCCACTCTCGGCACCGGCACGCTGGGCATCACCACCGGCGGCACGCTGTCGCAGACGGGCGCCATCACCCAGGCCGCCGGCGCAGGGGCGGTGACGATCACGGCCACCGCGGCCAACACCGATGTCCAGCTTGATACCCAGGCGAATAACCTGAGCGGCGGGGTCAGCTTCGCGGTCGCCGGCGGCACTTACCAGGACATCGGCCTGCGCAACATCAATGCGGGCGCGACCATTCCCGGGCTGCCTGTCGGGCTGCGCAACCTGACGCTGACGTTCGACAACGCTGCGCTGAACGTGCCGGGCACCACGCTGACGGGCAATCTTTCGCTCACGGCAGGCGGCGCCATCACCCAGGCGGGTGCGCTTACGGTCGCCGGGACGACCACGCTCACGGCCGGCGGCAATAACATCACGCTGGGCGGCGCAAACAACTTCACCGGCGCGGTGTCGGTGGTCAGCGGCAACAACGTCACGTTGTTCGACACCAACGCGATCAACCTCGGCGCCTCCACGATCAGCGGCACGCTGAACGTGACCGCGAATGGTGCGATCACTGACTCCGGCGCGCTGGCCGTCACCGGCACGACGACGCTGGCGGCGGGTGCGGCCAACAACATCACGCTCGATAATGCGAACAATTTCAGCACGGTCGTCATCACCAGCGGCAACAATGTCACGCTGAACGACACCAGCGGCATCGCGCTGGGTGCCTCGACGGTGTCGGGCAGTCTCGGCGTTACGGCGGCGGGCAATGTGGACTTCGCCGGCGTTTCGACGGTGGGCGGCGCGCTGAACGTCAACACCGGCGGCGGCGTGGGTGCCACGATCACGCAGAGCGCGGGCACGCTGGCGGTCACCGGCACGACTACGCTGACGGCAGGCGCTGGCAACAACATCACGCTCAACCGTGCCAACAACAACTTCACCGGCGCGGTATCGGTGGTCAGCGGCAACAACGTCACGCTGGTGGACACCAACGCGATCGACCTCGGCGCCTCTACGATCGCTGGCACGCTGAACGTGACTGCCATTGGTGCGATCACCGATTCGGGCAACCTGGTGGTCACCGGCACGACGACTCTGGCGGCGGGTGCGGCGAACAACATCACGCTCGACAGCGCCGGCAACAATTTCAGCACCGTCGCCATTACCACTGGCAACAACGTCACGCTGGTGGACACCAACGCGATCGACCTTGGCGCCTCCACGATCGGCGGCACGCTGAACGTGACCGCCAACGGCGCCATTACCGATTCCGGCAACCTCCTGGTCACGGAAGCGACTACGCTGGCGGCGGGCGCGGCGAACGACATCACGCTGAACAACGCCGGCAACAATTTCAGCACCGTTGCCATTACCACCGGCAACAACGTCACGCTGGTGGACACGAACGCCCTCAACATCGGCGCCTCGACGGTCAGCGGCAACCTCGGCCTCACGACCGGCGGCGGCCTGAGTTTCACCGGCGCGACCGGCGTCATCGGCAACCTGACCGCGACGGCTGGCGGCCTGATCGACCAGAGCGCCGCGCTCACGGTTGGCGGTACGGCCAGCCTCGCCGCTGGCAGCAACGGCATCGTCCTGGCCAACGCCGGCAACCACTTCACCGGCGCTCTCTCTCTTTCGAACTCGGGGGCTAACGACGTCGTCATTCGCGACAGCGGCGCATTGGTCATCGGCACGGTCAACGTGGGCCGCAATCTGGCGTTCCAGACCGGCGGCGCGATCACCCAGACGGGCACCATCACCGCCACCGGTGGCACCACGTCGGTCATTGCCGGCGCAGGCAACGATGTCACGCTGAATCTGGCCAATGACTTCGCATCGTTCGCCGTGGTCAGCGGTCGCAACGTCGCCGTCAACGATATCAACGGCATCATCATCAACGGCGCCACGCTCTCCGGCACCTTCGACGTCACCGCTGGCGGCGCGATCAGTCAGAGCGCGGCGATCTCGATGGGCGGCGCGACCAATCTCACCAGCACGGGCGCGGGTGACGTCACGCTCACCAACGTCGCCGGCAACGGCAACGACCTGTCGATCTTCACCGCCGGACTGACCAGCCTGTCCGGCATCAGCGGCGTCAACGCCCTGTTCACCGACGCCCCCGGCACGGTCTCGCTGTCGGGGACGGTGAGCGCCAACAGTTTCAGCATCAACGAATCGGCGGTCGGTCTGTGCGGCACCATCGGCTCGGGCGCGGGCGCCATGTCCTTCGCCGGCGCGGTGACGCTGTGCGGCGACACCACGATCAACGGCACGTCGATCGCGTTCGGTTCCACCATCAACTCGGACGGTACGGCGCGCAGCCTGACCGCCAACTCGAGCGGCGGTAACGCCACGACCTTCACCGGCGCGATCGGCGGCAGCAGCGCGCTGAACTTGCTGACCACCAACGCCGACGGCACGCTGACGGTGGGCGGCGCGATTACGGCCGCCAGCGTCACGCTCAATGATCCCGCGACCCTGAACGGCGGGGCGATCACGACGACGGGCGCGCAGGCCTACAACGGCACGGTCACCCTGGGTGCCACGACCACACTGAATGCGGGGGCGGGAGACATCACCTTCGCCAGCACCCTGAACGGCGCGTTCGCGCTGACCGCGAATTCCACCGGTGCCACGACTTTCACGGGTGCCGTGGGCGGCGGCACCGCACTGACGAGCCTGACCACGAACGCCGGCGGCACCACCGCGGTCAACGGCGGCGCGGTCACCACAACCGGCGCCCAGATCTACGGCGATAACGTTACCCTCGGTGCGGCCGCGACCACGATCGCCAGCACGGGCAACGCGGCGCTCAGCTTCAACGGCACCGTGGACGGCGCGACTGACCTCACGGTCAACACCACCGGCGCGACCACCTTTGCCGGCAACGTCGGCAGTGGCACGGCACTCACCAGCCTGACCACCAACGCGGGTGCAGGCACGACCAGCGTCGGCGGCAACGTCACTACCACTGGCGCGCAGACCTACAACGACGGTGTCGTGCTCACCGGCGGCGGCACACGGACCTTCGCGAGCACAGGCAGTGCGGCCATCGCCTTCAACAGCACGCTCGGCGGCGCTTCGAATGTGGCCGTCAACACCGGCGGGGCGACGACCTTTGGCGGCATCGTCGGCGGCACCACGGCGCTCACGAGCCTGACTACCGACGCCGGCGGCACGACCGCTATCAACACCACCGGCCTCACCACCACCGGCGCGCAGACCTACAACGACAACGTGACGCTGGGGGCCAACGCCGTGCTG
>CAZXNF010000183.1:0-4982 GCA_964641785.1 uncultured Streptomycetaceae bacterium
CTCGACAACGCGCGCTTCCTCGCGCCAGTGCGGCCGGGCGCCGCTTGAGCAGCACGGTCTTGTCATTGCGGAACACTTCTTCGTTGTGCTGGTTGTAAACGTGGTCGCGGAACACCACGATGCCGCGGTCGGGCTTCGTGCTCTCGCGTTTTTCCAGTACTTCGACCTCCGTGCGCAGACTGTCGCCCGGCCGCACTGGCGCGAGGAAGCGCGCGTTGTCGAGCGCCACCATCGCGATCACCGTGTCCGTGAACAGATCGCCCGTCATTGCGGTGGAGAAGGACATGATCAGGTGGCTGGGGCAGAGGCGCCCCGGCAGCCCGCGCGCCTTGGCGTAGGCGTCGTCGAGGAACAGCGGCACTTCGTAACCCACCAGGCGGCAGAAGGCTTTATGGTCGGCGTCGGTGATGGTGCGCGTGCGGGTCGGGTAATGGCGCCCGACCTCGAAGTCTTCGAACCAGCCCTTCACGGGCGCAGCGCCCGGATGAACAGGTCCGCAAAGCGCTCCGCGATCGCCTGCGCGGACAGTTCGCCATTGGGCCGGTACCACTTCGGTATCCAGTTGATCGCGCCCAGCACCGCAAAGCCGGCGGTGCGCACGTCCTGCTTCGCAAAATCGCCCTGCTCCATGCCGGCCTTGATCAGTTCGCGCACGCCCTGCTCGAATTCATCGCGCAGCTTCACGTACTGCCGGCGCCGCGCGGGCGTGAGCTCGTCCATGTCCTCCAGCAGCACCGCGCCGTACGGCCCCTCGGTCATCGCCAGGATGTGCTCGACGATCAATGTGCGCAGCCGCCCGGCCGCCGGCGCCTTGCTTTCCCTTGCGCGTGCCAGGGCCGCCAGGCTCTCCTGCACGCACTTCACGTGCGCGTGGTAGACGAGATCTTCCTTGCTCTTGAAGTAGTAATAGAGGTTGCCCTTCACCAGGCCCAGGTGCTCGGCCACGTCCTGCATGCGCAGCGGCCCCGGCCCGCGGCTGCGCAGCACCGTGTTCAGCCCGCGCATGATGGCGTCGCGCCGGTCGTCCACGTTGCCGGTGGCGTCCCAGCGGCGGGCCTTGCGGGCGAGTTTGGCGGCGGCCATATACCTAGTCTCGTTTGGTGCCGAGCACGGCGATCGCGGAAATCTCGATCAGCGCGTCCTTACGCAACAGGCCCGCCACCTGCACGCCCGTCGCCACCGGAAAGCCCTTGGTAAAGAACTCGCGGCGCACGACGGCCGTTCGGTGGTAGTTCTCCGTCGTCGTGTAGTAATCCGTGGTGGACACGATGTCCTCGCAACTGCCGCCCGCGGCCTGCAGCAGCGCCTGGAACTTGCGGAAGATCTGCCGCGTCTGCTCCTCGATGTTGCCCGGTGCCGTGATCGCGCCCGTGTCGTCCGTGCCGGTGGCACCGGCCAGGTAGACGGTGTCGCCCACGCGCAGGGCGGGAACGAAGGTGTATTTCTCCGACCACGGCTTGTTGCCGAGGATGGCCGTGCGTTGCGGTGCGGTCATGGAGGTTCCCGTTGCCGGAGGTGGATGCCGCGCGCGGGCGCTGCCGCCGCGAGGTCAATGGTTCGTTTGAACGTCGGGTCAAATGGTATGCCGCAGGCAGTCGCTGGGTCAACGCCGGCTTGACCCGCACGCGGGGCCTCCCTACTATTTGACTTCCGGGTCAAACTGTTGCCCGCCCTCGGCTCCGTCCCATGACACGCTCCCGTACCGTCCGCCTCTCCGTTCTGATCGCCACGCTGCTCACCTGCACACCGGCCGCGGCTCAGCAGTATCCCGACCGACCGCTGCGCTTCATCGTCGCCTTTTCCGCCGGCGGCGCGGCGGATCTCCTCGCGCGCACCATCGGCCAGAAGCTCTCGGAACGCTGGAATCACCAAGTCGTCGTGGACAACCGCGCCGGCGCCGGCGGCGTCATCGGCATGCAGATCGCCGCCAAGTCCCCCGCCGACGGCTACACCCTGCTCATGGGCTCCTCCAGCAACCTTGCCATCGGCCCGGCGCTGCACGCCAACCCCGGCTACGACCCCTTGAAGGATTACGCCGCCGTCACCGACGTCGCCAACGTGCCCATCATCATGGTCGTGCATCCGTCCGTGCCCGCGAAGTCCATCCCGGAGCTGATCCAGTACGCGAAAGCGCGGCCCGGCCAGTTGAGCTACGCCTCCAGCGGCGCCGGCGCCACGCCGCACATTTCCGGCGAGCTGTTCCGCCGCCAGGCCGGCATCGAACTCACCCACATCCCCTACAAAGGCGGCGGCGAGGCAGTGGCCGCGGTGCTCGGCGGCCACGTGCAGATGTCCTTCGGCGCCGTATCCACCGCCCTCCCGCACATGAAGGCGGGCAAGCTGCGCGGGCTCGGCGTCACCAGCCCCAAGCGCCTGGCGTCGGTGCCCGACGTCCCCGCCATCGCGGAAGCCATCCCCGGCTATGAAGTCGTGCAGTGGTTCGGCGTGTTCGTGCCCGCCGGCACGCCCAAACCCGTTATCGCCAAGCTGAACAGCGAGATCCGCGCCGTGCTCGCCTTGCCCGAGGTCAAGGAACGCTATGCCGCGCAGGGCGTGGAATCCCAGAGCAGCACGCCGGACGCCTTTGGCGCGTACGTGAGCGCCGAAATCATCAAGTGGAAAAAACTGCTCAAGGAAATGGACATCCGCGGCGAGCAGGTCGTGCGCTGACCGCTGTACGAGGGGGAAACCACATGAAACAACAACCACCCCTGCAGGTGGGGGAAGTCTTCGAAGGACCGTCCAAGACGCTCACCGACGCGCACTTCCTGCTCTTTTCCGGCGTCACCGGGGACGTGCATCCGCTGCACTACGATATCGAATACGCGAAGCAGACGCGCTTCGGCAAGCCGGTGGCGCATGGCCTGCTGCTAGCGTCGCTGACGGCCTTTGGCGCCTCCACCGGCCGCGACCGCTGCGAAGGCTTCATCTTCCACGAGCAGGGCTGTCGCTTCCTCAAGCCCGCCTTCGTCGGCGACACCCTGCGCCCGCGCCTGGAAGTGGAGCGCCTCTGGCAGGAAGGCCACAAGCGCTTCTGCCGCCTGAAAACGACGCTGCTCGACCAGCACGGCGAAGCGCTGATCGACGGCTTCCACATCTACCGCATACTGGAAGCCGCGCCCCCCGCCCCCGCGTCCACGCCCGCGTGAGCCTGAGCCGCCTCTTCAACCCGCGCGGCATCGCCATCGCGGGCGCCAGTGGCGACCCGTCACGCGCCGGCGGCCAGGCGGTGCACGCGCTGAACCAGTACGGCTTCCGCGGCGGCATCTTCCCCGTCAACCCGCGCTACCCCGAGCTGGCCGGCCACCGCTGCTACCCCTCCATCACGGCGATCGAAGGCGACTGCGACCTCGCCGTCATCGCGCTCCCCGCCGCGCAGGTGCCGGACGTCGTCCGCCAGTGCGGACAGCGCGGCATCGGCTTTGCGGTGGTGCTGGGCGGCGGTTTCCGCGAAGCCGGCCCCGCAGGCGCCCGCATCGAGGCGGACATGCTGGCCGCCGCGCGAGAGCACCACGTGCGCCTCATCGGCCCCAACTGCCTGGGCCTCGTCAACGTGCACGCGCGGGCCTACGCCGCGTTCGGCAGCATCACGCGGGAACCGCAGCTCGCCGCCGGCGGCGTGTCCGCCGTGCTGCAGAGCGGCGGCCTCGGCAACGCCCTGGTCGTGCAGTGCGCACAGGCCGGCGTCGGTTTCCGCTACGTAGTGACCACCGGCAACGAAGCCGACCTCACTGCGCCGGAACTGATCGACGCTTTCGTTGATGATCCGCACACCAAGGTCATCCTCGCCTATCTGGAAGGCGTCACCGACGGCCGCGCCCTCATGGCCGCCGGCCGCCGCGCGCTGGCGGCGCGCAAGCCCGTGCTGGTGCTCAAAGCCGGCAACACGGAACAGGGCCGGCGCGCAGCGGCGTCCCATACGGCCAACCTCACCGGCCGCTACGACATCTATCGCGCCGCCTTCAAGCAGTGCGGCATCATCGAAGTCAGCGACCTTCACGAGGCCGCGGATTTTGCACTCGCCCTGCAGGCCGGCCGGCTGCCGACGGGGCACAACGTTGCGCTGATGGGCGGCTCCGGCGGATCGGCCGCCGTGTTCTCCGACACCGCTGACACGGTCGGGCTCACGCTCGCACCGTTGACCGAAGACACCACGGCGGCGCTCAAGGCCGCACTGCCCCCGCTCGCTTCCGTCGGGAATCCCGTCGACTACGGGCCCGGCTATCCGAACATGGCATCGGCGGAAGGCTTCACGCGCGCCTGCGCCGCCGTGCTGGCCGATCCGGGCATTCACCAGTGCGGGTTGATGTTCGCCTCCGCCGGGGGCAGCCAGTTGAAGCTCGGGGCCGAACAGCTCGCGCAATGCCTGCCCAACACGAACAAACCCGTCCTGGTGTTTACCGCCATGACCCACGAACTCGCTCCCGAAGGGCTGGCGACACTGCGGGAGGCCGGCGTGCCCGTGCTGCCTTCACCGCGGCGCGTGGCCCTCGCCATGGGCATGCTCGCGGATTACGCGGACGCACTGGCGCGGCCGGCCGCCGGCAGTGCGCAGCCCGCGCCGACTATCACCCTGCCCGCGCTGCCCCCTTGCCCGGCAACGCTGGACGAGCACGTGAGCAAAAGCCTGCTGGCCGCGGCCGGCATCCCCGTCACCCGGGACGTACTGCTGCCCATCGGCAGCACTGCCACCGATGGCCTGCGCTATCCGGTGGCCGTGAAAATCGTCTCCCGCGACATCCCGCACAAGACCGACATCGGCGGCGTGAAGCTCAACGTCGCGGATGGAAAGCAGCTCAACGCCGCCGTTGCCGAAGTCACCGCCAACGCCCGCCGCGCAGCGCCGGCCGCGCAACTTGATGGCATTCTGATTTCGGAAATGGCAACCGGCGTCGAAACGATCGTCGGCGTGGTCAACGATCCCGGTTTCGGCCCCGTGGTGGCCTTCGGCATCGGCGGCGTCTACACCGAAGCCGTAAAGG
>CAZXNF010000183.1:4992-7155 GCA_964641785.1 uncultured Streptomycetaceae bacterium
CCGTAAAGGACATCGCCTACCGCGTGGCGCCCTTCGGCATTGAGGACGCCCGCGCCATGATCGGCGAGCTGCGCATGCGCGCGCTGTTCAACGGCCAGCGCGGCCGGCCGCCGTGCGACATCGAGGCGATCGCGAAGATCCTGGTGCAGGTGTCCGAACTCGCCTGGCAGTTGCGCGACCGGCTGCAGGAAATGGATATCAATCCTGTATTTGCCGGACCCAAAGGCGCCGTCGCCGCCGACGCGCTGATCATCCTGCGCTAGGGTTCAGGCTCGTCATCCGAGCCTTCATTTCCGCCTCTCCGGAGTACCTGCCTGACTGCAGCTTGTAACGCTTGCCGTCATATGACGCCATGCGTTATAGTCAGCCATGATCGTCAGCTTCCGTAGCAAGGAAACCGAAGCGATATGGCACGGCGAGGCGTCGCGGCGCTTGCCCCCGGATATTCAGCAGACGGCGCGGCGCAAGCTGAGGATGCTCAACAACGCCCGCAGCCTGATGGACCTGCGGGTGCCGCCCGCCAACCGGCTGGAAGTTCTGAAGCACGATCGCAAGGGGCAGCACGCCATCCGCATCAACGACCAATGGCGCATCTGTTTCGTCTGGACGCCTGCCGGACCGGAAAGCGTCGAGATTGTTGATTACCACTGACCTCCAAGGAACTGCCATGGCCAAACTGAAAAACGTACATCCCGGGGAAGTCCTGCTGGAAGAATTTCTCGTGCCGATGAACCTGAGCCAGAACGCGCTGGCCCGCGCCATCGGTGTGCCGCCGCGCCGCATCAACGAGATCGTGCTCGGCAAGCGCGCCATCACCGCGGATACCGCATTGCGCCTGGCCAAGACGTTCGGCACCTCGGAGGGCTTCTGGCTCGGGCTGCAGGCCGATTACGACCTGGAAGAAGCACGCCACATCATCGCCAAGGCGTTGGCGAAGGTGGAAAAACTCGCCGCCTAGTCAGCGCACCGGCGCAGCGTTCTCCGCGCTACCACCCAAGCCCGTCATCCCAGCCGCCGAGCCGGGATCCATTTTGACCGCGTCCCGGTGCTGAATCGCAGAACAAACCGTCATGACGGCGCCACGTCGCTCTGGATCCCAATTTCCTTCAACAGCCGCGTCCACCGCGCCAGCTCCGCCTTCACATACTCCGCAAAGGCATCCGCGTTCTTGGTGGAGGGCACGATGCCCTGCGACGCAAAGCGCTCAACCACGGCCGGCGTGCCGACAATGCTGAGCACATCCGCACTGACCTTGTTGATGATGGGCCGCGGCGTGCCGGCCGGCGCAAAGATGCCGAACCACTGCACCACCTCAAAGCCCGGCAGCCGGTCCGCGATCGGCGGCACGTCCGCCCTTGTAGGGCACGTGGATCAGCTTGATCCTGGCATCGTGCGCGAGGAGCTCCGCCGCGATGTGCGCCGTCGTCCCCGTGCCGGAAGTGGGCCCCACCAGCTGGCGACCGTGCACTGGAAGCGGTTTTTGTAACATGCTACGTTACATGATACAGTGCGTCCATGATCAAAAGCTTCCGGCACAAGGGCCTGCGCCGGTATTTCGAGAAAGGATCCAAGGCCGGCATTCAGGCCAAGCATGAGGCGCGGTTGCTCCTCATGCTCTCGCGCCTGGACGATGCCAGCAGCCCGGGTGACATGGATGCACCGGGCTGGCGGTTACATGGGCTGAAGGGAAACCTGAAGGGCCACTGGGCCGTATGGGTCGATGGCAATACCCGGCTCACGTTTTTATTCGAAGGCAAAGACGCCATCCTGGTCGATTACCAGGACTATCACTAGGAGCACGCTATGGCACGCATGCACAATCCGCCGCATCCTGGCGAAGTACTCCGGGAGTTTTTCCCCGAAGGAATGACGATAGAGTCCATCGCCGCGCGCCTCGGCGTTTCGCGCGTGCAGTTGTCTCGTATCCTGAACGGGCGTTCCGGTATTTCCGCCGACATGGCCATCCGGATCGGGCTCCTGACCCGCACGACGCCGGAGTCCTGGCTCGCCGGGCAGGCGAAGTGGGATCTCTGGCAGGCTTCGCAGAACCCACCCCCCTCCGTTCAGCCCTTGCGGCGCGCGGCGTAGCGGGCCGATAACAGTCCAACGATCCCGCAAGGGGCGGGACGACGGCGGGTCGCCGGTGGGAAGCGTCCTGAGTAT
>CAZXNF010000184.1:0-7150 GCA_964641785.1 uncultured Streptomycetaceae bacterium
TCGGCAGCCTGCGCGGCCGCACCGACGTGAACGTCAACAGCACGCTGCTCGAAAACAAGAAACAGTAAACCCGCTGCGCGCGGGTGCTCAGGCCATGCCGGCCACGATGCTGTTGTAGCCGCAGTCGACGTAGGTGATTTCGCCGGTGATGCCGGCGGCGAGATCCGACAGCAGGAAGGCGGCGGCGTTGCCGATGTTCTCCAGCGTGACGTTGCGCTTGAGCGGGGCGTTTTCCTCGACGTGCTTCAGGATCTTGCCGAAGCCCGCGATGCCGCTGGCGGCCAGCGTCTTGATCGGGCCCGCGGAAATCGCGTTCGCGCGGATGCCCTTCGCGCCCAGATCCAGCGCCAGGTAACGCACCGCCGCTTCGAGGCTCGCCTTCGCCAGCCCCATCGTGTTGTAGTTCGGAATCGCCCGTACGGCGCCCAGGTAGGACAGCGTGAGCAGCGATCCCCCGCGGCCCTCCATCATCGGCAGCGCCGCCTTGGCGAGGGCGGGAAAGCTGTAGCTCGACACGTCGTGCGCGATACGGAAGGCTTCGCGCGACAGCCCCTCGGTGAAACTGCCGCCGATGGCTTCGCGCGGGGCGTAGGCCAACGCATGCACCAGTCCGTCGAGACTGTCCCAGCGTCCACGCAGCTTCTCGAACAGCGCGGCGATCTCGGCGTCGGAGGCGACGTCGCAGGCAAACACGGCTTCGGAGCCGAATTCTGCCGCCATTGCCATGACGCGCTCTTCGAAGCGCTCGTTCTGGTAGGTGAAGGCGAGCTGTGCGCCCTCGCGCCGGCAGGCCTGCGCAATACCGTAAGCGATGGACCGGTTGGAGAGCAGCCCGCAGATCAGGATTTTCTTGTTGTCGAGGAAGCCCATGTCGGCTCCGGGTGGGGGAAAGGGCGAATTATAGCCGCCCGCCCGGCCGGGCCCGGCGCCTTTGCTACACTCGCAGCGTGCGTGCGCATGCATTTTCCCTCCTGTCGGCCATGCTCCTGTGCGCGTGCGGCGCGCCCTGGAACGACCCTTATCCGGCGGGCGATGCGGGCCGCAACGTGTTCTACGCCTCCTTCAACGAGCGCCCCAAGCACCTCGACCCGGTGCAGTCGTATAGCGAGAACGAATACGCGTTCATCGCCAACATCTACCAGCCGCCGCTGCAATACCACTACCTGAAGCGCCCGTACACGCTGGTGCCGTTCGGTGCCGCGACCGTTCCGCAGCCAGAATATCTCGATGCGCGCGGGCGCCTGCTGCCGGCGGAACGGGCGCTCAGAGCCCCGGGCGAGGTGGCACAGACCCGCTACACGATCCGCATCCAGCCGGGCATCCGCTACGCGCCGCATCCCGCCTTCGCCATGGATGCCGGGGGCAAGCCGCGCTACTTCGGGCTGACCGAGCGCGACCTGCAGGGCATCAACGAGCTGCGCGACTTCCCTGAGACTGGCACCCGAGAACTGGTCGCCGCGGACTATGTGCACCAGATCAAGCGGCTCGCGCATCCGCACCTGCATTCGCCGGTACTGGGGCTGATGGGCGAATACATCGTGGGCCTGAGGGAACTCTCCACCAAGCTGCAGGAGGCCGATCGCGCGGAACGCGGCCGCGGCTGGATCAATCTGGAGCAGCACGCACTCGAAGGCGCGCGGGTGATCGACCGCCATACCTACGCGATCACCCTGAAGGGCCTGTACCCGCAGTTCATCTACTGGCTCGCCATGCCCTTTTTCGCGCCGGTGCCGCCGGAAGCCGACCGCTTCTACGCCCAGCCCGGCTTCGCCGAGCGCAACCTGACGCTCGATTGGTATCCGGTGGGCACCGGCCCGTACCGGCTGACCGTGAACAATCCGAACCGCCAGATGGTGCTGGAGCGCAATCCGTACTTCAGCGGCGAAACCTTCCCGACGGAAGGCGAGCCGGGCGACCGCGAACGCGGGCTGCTGGCGGATGCCGGCAAGCCGCTGCCTTTCATCGACAAGGCGGTCTACAGCCTGGAGAAGGAGCAGATTCCGTACTGGAACAAGTTCCTGCAGGGCTATTTCGATGCCTCGGGCATCAGCTCGGATACCTTCGACCAGGCCGTGCAGTTCGGCGGTCAGGGTGACGTCACTCTGACCGAGGACATGCAGCAGCGCGGCATCCAGCTGCAGACGGCGGTGGCGACCAGCGTGTTCTACCTCGGCTTCAACATGCTCGATCCGGTGGTGGGAGGTGCCAGCGAGCGCGCGCGCAAATTGCGACTGGCGATTTCGATCGCGGTCGACCAGGAAGAAATGATCGCCATCTTCCGCAACGGCCGCGGCATTCCCGCGCAGGGTCCCATTCCGCCCGGCATCTTCGGCTACCGAGAGGGCCGGGAAGGACTCAACCCTTACGTGTACGAATGGGTGGACGGCCGGCCGGCGCGCAAGTCCATCGAGACCGCGCGCAGGCTGCTGGCCGATGCGGGCTATCCGAACGGCCGCAGCGCCGACACCGGAGAGCCGCTGCTGCTCAACCTCGATACCACCGGCGGCGGTCCCGACGGCAAATCCCGCCTGGACTGGTACATCCGGCAGTTCGACAAACTCGGCGTGCAGCTCCAGGTGCGCGCGACCGATTACAACCGCTTCCAGGACAAGCTGCGCAAAGGCACCCAGCAACTCTACTTCCTGGGCTGGAACGCGGACTACCCCGATCCGGAGAATTTCCTCTTCCTGCTGCATGGCCCGCAGAGCCGCGCGAAGACGCAGGGCGAGAACGCCTCCAATTACGTCAATCCGGAGTTCGACCGCCTGTTCGGCACCATGCGCGCGATGCCGAACGGTCCAGAGCGGCAGCAGCTGATCGACCGCATGGTGAACATCGCCCGTCACGATGCGCCGTGGGTGTGGAGCCTGTTCCCCAAAGACTACCAGCTCAACCACGCCTGGCTGTTCAACCGCAAACCCAACCAGATGGCGAACAACAGCCTCAAGTATCAGCGCCTCGATCCCGCCATGCGCGAACGCCTGCGCCGCGAATGGAACCGGCCGCACTGGTGGCCGCTGGCGCTGGCGCTGTTGGTGCTGGCCGCCGTGTCCGTGGTGGGCTGGCGCGCCTACCGCCGGCGCGAGAACGCCGCCGGCACGCTGACGGCGAGGGCGCGGTGATCGCCTGGCTCATCCGCCGGCTCGTCTACGCGGGGCTGATCCTGATCGGGGTCAACCTGCTCACCTTCGCGCTCTTCTTCTTCGTCAATTCGCCCGAAGACATGGCACGGGCCCAGCTCGGCGGCAAGCGCGTGACGCCGGAGGCCGTGCAGAAATGGAAGCAGGAGCATGGCTACGACCGCCCGCTGCTGTGGAACGGCGCGGCTGAGGGACTGCGCGCAAAGGCGACGGACACCATCTTCTTCGACAAATCGGTGCGCTTGTTCGCCTTCCAGTTCGGCACTTCCGACCAGGGGCGCGACATCGGCTTCGACATCCGCACGCGTATGTGGGCGAGCCTCGCCATCGCGCTGCCGGTGTTCCTCATCGGGCTGGCGGCCTATGTGACCTTCGCCCTGCTGCTCGCGCTGTTCCGGGCGACCGCCTTCGATACGGCCGGCGTGGTGGTCTGCGTGGTGTTGATGTCCGTATCAGGCCTGTTCTATATCATCGGCGGGCAATACCTGGTCGGCAAGCTGCTGAACCTGGTGCCGATCTCCGGCTACGACGGCGGTCTCGAGGCCTGGCGTTTCCTCGTGCTGCCGGTGGCGATCGGCGTGTTCGCCGGTATCGGGTCCAGCACGCGCTGGTACCGCACGATCTTCCTCGAGGAAATGAACCGCGATTACGTGCGGACGGCGCGCGCCAAGGGGCTGTCGGAGCGCCGCGTGCTGTTCCGCCATGTCCTGCAGAACGCGATGATTCCCATCCTGACCGGGGTCGTGGTGGCCATTCCGCTGCTCTTCATCGGCAGCCTGCTCACGGAGGCTTTCTTCGCGATTCCCGGACTCGGCAGCTACACCATCGATGCCATTCAGGGGCAGGACTTCGCGGCGCTGCGCGCGATCGTGTTTCTGGGCTCGGTGCTCTACATCGCCGGGCTCATCCTCACCGATCTTTCCTACACGTGGGTGGATCCCCGCGTGCGGCTGACGTAAACCGGCGCCCTCCATGCTGCCGTTCCAGCCCGTCCTGCTGGTCACCGACGCCCTGGTATTCGTGCTGCTCGCGGTCACCGCGGTATTCGCGTGGCAACTCCGCCGCCACGAGCACCTGCGCGCGCCGTGGCGGCGCGTCGCGCGCAGCCGCAGGGGCATGGGCGCCGCGGTGGTGCTCGCCGTGTTCGCCGTCATCGGTCTGCTCGATTGCCTGCACTACAACCCGGCCTTGCCCTCGCAGAAAGGCGAACGGGTGTTCTCGACGGAAACCCGCTCCGCGCTCGACGCGCTGCTGAGCAAGCTGCGCGCGGAACGGGAGAAGACCTATTCAGCGCCGCTCGCCACCCATCTTTTCGCCAAGGAAACGGTGGAGCGCCCGGACGGCACCCAGGTACGCGAATTTCCGCGCCTGCGCTTCGGCGGCCGCCACCTTGAGGACCCGGCGGCAGACTGGGCGGGCGACGTGACCCGTCGCGTGCTGGCCGGTCTGCTGGGCGGCGGGCTGGCCTGGCTCGTGCTCGTGCTGGCCGTGTGCGCGGCGCTCGCACGGCACGCCGGTGGCGGCCTCCGGAAGGCGTGGCAGCGAGTGTGGGCGGCGGAGACGGACCTCCCGTGGGACGTGGTGCTCGCCACCATGGGCGCACTGTGCGCGCTGGCCGGCCTCACGATCGCGCTGGCGACGGGCTACCACGTGCTGGGCACCGACAAGACGGGGCAGGACGTCCTGTACCTGTCGCTGAAGAGCATCCGCACCGGACTCATCATCGGCACGCTCGCCACGCTCATCATGCTGCCGCTCGCCGTGCTGGCCGGCATCGCCGCAGGCTACTTCCGCGGCTGGGTGGACGATCTGGTGCAGTACCTCTACACGACGCTGGCGTCGATTCCGGGCGTGCTGCTGATCGCGGCGTTCGTCGTGATGATGCAGGTCTTCATCGACACCCGCAGCGACTGGACGCTGTTCGATACCGTGGTCAAGCGTGCGGACTGGCGGCTCGTCATCCTGTGCGCGATCCTGGGCATCACCAGCTGGACCAGCCTCGCGCGTCTGCTGCGCGGAGAGACCCTCAAGCTGCGCGAGGTGGAATTCATCCAGGCCGCGCACGCCTTCGGCGTGTCCGACTGGACGATCATCACCCGCCACCTGCTGCCCAACGTGATGCACATCGTGCTGATCGCGGTGGTGATGGATTTCAGCGGGCTGGTGCTGGCCGAGGCCGTGCTGTCGTACGTGGGCGTCGGCGTCGATCCGGCGACGAACAGCTTCGGCACCATGATCAACGGCGCGCGGCTGGAGATGGGGCGCGAGCCCGTGGTCTGGTGGTCGCTGGCGGCCGCCTTCTTTTTCATGCTGGTGCTGGTGCTGGCCGCCAACCTCTTTGCGGATGCGGTACGCGACGCGCTCGACCCGCGCATCCGGCCGCGGCGCCTGACGCCGGCGCGCGTGGCCGCGTATCTGGCCCAGCTGGCGCGTTCGCGCGGCCGCGGGCAAGCCGCATGAGCGCGCCGCTCCTCCGCGTGTCCGGCCTGACCACCTGCATCGACACCGGCGAGGCGCTGGTGACGGCGGTTGACGGTGTGTCCTTCGAACTCGCGCGCGGCGAGACCTTCGCGCTGCTCGGCGAATCGGGCTGTGGCAAGTCGATGACCGCGTTGTCGATCCTGCGCCTGCTGCCGGACGCCGCGCACGTCGCCGAAGGCCGCGTCGAGTTCGAGGGCACCGACCTGCTGGCGCTGCCCGAGGCCGCGATGCGCACAGTGCGCGGCAGGCAGGTGGCGATGATCTTCCAGGAGCCGGGCGCGAGCCTCAATCCGGTGATGACCGTGGGCGCGCAGATCACCGAGGCGGTGACACGCCATACCGCGTTGACCGGCGCGGCGCTCGAGGCCCGCGTACTGGAACTGCTGGATGCGGTCCGGGTGCCCGAACCACGGCGGCGGCTGTCGGCCTATCCCTTCGAGCTGTCGGGCGGCATGAAGCAGCGCGTGATGATCGCCATCGCACTCGCCTGCGACCCGGCGTTGCTGGTCGCGGACGAGCCCACGACCGCGCTCGACGTCACCATCCAGGCGCAGATCCTGGAACTGTTGCGCAACCTGCAGCGGGAGCGAGGGCTGGCGGTGCTGCTCATCACGCACGATCTGGCCGTCGTCGCCGAAACAGCCGATCACGTGGGGGTGATGTACGCCGGCGAACTGGTGGAGGTTGCCGCGCGCGATGCGTTCTTCCGGTCGCCGGCGCATCCCTATTCGCGCAAGCTCTTTGCGTCGCTGCCGGCGGGCGTGCGCCGCGGCGCGCCGCTCAAGGTCATCCGCGGCAACGTGCCGCCGCTGACGCATGCCTTCACCGGCTGCCGCTTCGCCGATCGCTGCGACTACGTGTTCGCGCGCTGCCGGAGCGAGGCGCCGGCGGTGCATCGCACACCCGAGGGCAACGCGGTGCGCTGCCATCTGTTCAGTCCGGAGGCCAGTCCAGAGGCGAGGACTGAGGACTCGGGACTGAAAGAAGAGGCGAGGACTGAGGACTCAGGACTCAGTTTCCTCAGTCCTCAGTCCTCGAATCCCAGTCCTCTCCTTCAGGTCGAAGACCTGAAGGTCCACTTCCCCATCCGCAAAGGACTGTTCCGGCGCACCGTCGCCCAGGTGCGCGCGGTCGACGGTATTTCCTTCGATCTCGCGGCGGGGCGCACGCTCGCGCTGGTCGGCGAGTCCGGCTGCGGCAAGACCACGGTGGGCAAGGGGCTCCTGCGCCTCGTCACGCCGACCGCCGGTCGCGTGATGCTGGCCGGCGAGGACTGGACCCGGTTGTCCCTGGGGGCCCTGCGCGCGCGTCGGCGCACCGCGCAGATCGTGTTCCAGGACCCGTATGCCTCGCTGAACCCGCGCATGCGCGTGGCGGAGATACTTACCGAGGGCATGCGCGCGCTGGGCGTGGGCAGCGGCGCCGCCGACCATGCTGCGCGCGTGGACCGGTTACTCGCCGAGGTTGGACTCGCGCCGGAAAGCCGCGCCCGCTACCCGCACGAGTTCTCCGGCGGGCAGCGCCAGCGC
>CAZXNF010000185.1:0-7146 GCA_964641785.1 uncultured Streptomycetaceae bacterium
GCACGTATTCCTTGGCGACCTTGGAAGCGCGCAGAATGGTGTCGTGGTCGCCGTGCAGTTCGATGCCGAAGCCCGTGACCGGCTTGCCGGTCTTGGCGATGGCCTTGACGATGTCCTGCGTCCAGCCGTCCTCGATGCCGATGACGACGACCGCCGCGACGTTCGGGTTGGAACCCGCGCCGATCAGCGTGCGGAAATGCAGATCGAGGTCGGCGCCGAACTGCAGGCGGCCGTACGGGTGCGGGATCGCCAGCGCGCCCTTGATGTTGTGCGCCACGGCCTCGCAGGCCGCGTTGGACAGGTCGTCCACCGGCAGGATGATGACGTGGTTGCGGACGCCGACGCGGCCGTTCTCGCGCTTGTAGCCCCAGAAGGTGGTCTTGCTGTTGACGGTTGCCATGGTTCGCTCCTACCAGCGCTTGGTCTTGATGTTGTGGACGTGCGCGTGCGCGCCGGCCTTGATGTCGGCGATGGTCTTGCCCATATCCTCGCCGTACTTGATGACGGTGTCGCCGGACTTGAGGTCCTTGACCGCCAGTTTGTGGCCGATCGGGATGTCGCTTTGGGCCTTGACGTTGATCATGCGGTCTTCGTCCATGATCCAGCCGGTCAGGTCCTGCCCGGCCTTGATGCCTTCGACGACGACCACCGCGACGGTGTCCTGCGGGCTGTGCAATACGAAATGAATCATGCGGCTCTCCTCTCTGATGCGGACGGGAACGGCGGGGCGCGACGGCTGCGGCGTGCGACCCGGGGTTCCAGGAACGGGCGCTGATGCTAGCGGCCCGGTAAAGTCAGGTCAACTATATGACCTAGATGAATTTCCTCATGCGCTGCTACACTTCGCCCTGCATCGTAGCCCGTCTGAGCTTTCACTGGTTGCCGCACCGCCGCAAAGCCCCATGCACGACGCCCTGAGCACCGGCCTGCCGACCACCCAGCCTCTCTACAAGGAGGTGAAGCTGCGCCTGACGCGCGGCCTGGTGGAAGGCGTATGGAAGTCCGGCGAGGTGATCCCGAGCGAGAGCCGGCTGGCGACGCGCTTCGCGGTCTCCATCGGCACCATCCGCAAGGCCATCGATGAGCTGGTGGCGGAACAGATCCTGGTCCGGCAGCAGGGACGCGGCACCTTCGTCGCCACGCATACCGAAGACCGCACGGCGTTCTACTTTTTCCACATCGCCGGCAAGCACGAGCCGCGCGAACTGCCGGCGCACGAACTGCTGGCGTTCCGGCGCGCCAAGGCCGATCCGGAGGCCGAACGCGCGCTCGGCCTGGAACGCGGCGCGCGGGTCTGCGTGATGCGCAACGTGCTCACGCTGTCCGGCAAGCCGGTGGTGCTGGATGACATCACGATTCCCGCCGAGCGTTTTCCCGGCCTCGACGAAGCCGCGCTGCGCGGACGCGAGGGCACGATCTACGGCCTCTACGAAGCGCGCTACCGCATCAACGTGGTGCGCATCGCCGAGCGCCTGTCGGCAGTGCCGGCGGAGGCGGACGTGGCCACGATCCTCGGCGTGAAAGCGCGCGCACCGGTTCTGTTTATCCGGCGCATCGCCTACACCTACCACGACGCGCCGGTCGAACTGCGCAAGAGCTGGGTGAATACCGAGGCCCATGAGTACGTGAGCGACCTGTGGAAAGGCGCGCCGCGCTAGCCCCTTCCTTGAGTACGGTTTCTGCTTTATCACCAGTCTCTCCACATGACCACGACGATCGGACCCGCGCCATGAATGTTCGTCTCAAAACCGGTGCAGCCTGCGTGCTGTTTCAGGGCATCGTCTGCGCACTCCCCGCCCACGCGCAAACCGACGCAGCGTTTCCCGCCAAGGCGGTGCGCTTCGTCGTGCCCTTCCCGCCCGGCGGCAACATCGACACCCACGCGCGCATCATCGGCCAGAAGCTTACCGAGCGCTGGAAGCAGCAGGCCATCATCGACAACCGCCCCGGTGCGGGCGGCCAGATCGGCATGGAACTCGCGTCGAAGGCCGCACCCGACGGCTACACGCTGATCTGGGCGGGCACCAGCGTGCTCGCCGTAGGCCCGCACGTGTATGCGAAGCTTGCCTACGACGAAGCGGATTTTCAGCCGGTGATCCGCGCGGTGGACACGCAGAACATTCTCGTCGTGCATCCCTCGCTGCCGGTCAGGAACCTGAAGGAACTGATCGCACTGGCGAAGGCGCGCCCCGGCACGCTCAACTTCGCCTCGTCCGGCACCGGCACGATCTCCCATCTCGGCGGCGAACTGTTCAAGTCGATGACCAAGACCGACATCGCGCACATTCCTTACAAGGGCAGCGCACCGGCAATGACCGATCTCCTGTCCGGCCAGGTGAGCCTCATGTGGGACAGCCTGACCTCGGCGCTGCCGCAGGCGCGCGCCGGCAAGCTGCGGGCGATCGCCGTGACCGGACTGAAGCGCTCGCCTACGGTGCCTGAACTACCGACGATGGCGGAATCGGGCCTGCCGGGCTTCGAAGTGATCAACTGGCTCGGCATCCTCGCACCCAAGGGCGTGCGCAAGGAGATCGTCGCCAAGGTAAACGACGACGTCATGCAGATCATCAAGCTGCCGGACGTCCGGCAGCGGATGCTGGACAGCGGCGCGGAAGCGGCCGGCAGCACGCCCGAGGAATTCGGCGCCACCATCAAGTCGGAAAGCGCGAAGTGGGGCAAGATCGTGAAGGCGGTCGGCGTCAAGCCGGAATAAGCACCGCTTAGAGTTTCTGCAGTTCCCGCCGCGCCGCGTCCAGCGTCGCCGCGTCCTTGCCGTTCTTCAGCAGCCACTCGTACTGCGCGCGGGCGTCTTCCTTCAGGCCCGCGCGCGCGAGCGCCTGCGCGGCACGAAGGCGCAGCCCGGGCGCGTCATTGGCCGGCGGCGCCGCGATGAAGGCGGCATCCAGCCAGGCCGCCGCCGCGCCGCTGTAGTCCGCAGCCGCCTCGGCTGCACGCGCCTGCGCGATCAGTACGTCGCGCCGCACCGCGCCCTCGGCACGCGGGGCCAGTGCGCGCAGCGACTCGACGGCCGCTTTCGCCTGCCCGGCCTCGGCGAGTTCGGACGCCAGCGCCGCCGCGCGCGTGACGAGCGACGGCGGCAAGGCGGCGCGGCCCGCCGCGAACTTCTGCAGTTCGGCGGCCGCACGCTCGGCGTTGCCCGCCTTCAGGTGCACGCTGGCGAGGCTCAACTGCCACTCCTCCGCGCTGACGGCCGGGGGCGGCGGCAACGCCTCGATCAACTGCGCCGCGAGCGCAGCACGGCCATTGGCGGCGGCGACGCGGGCGAGCTGGTAGCGCACCTGCGGGTCGAGATCGGCGAGCGGAAACGCCCGCGAATCCGCAAAGAGGCGCAGCGCGGTCCGTCCCAGATTCTGCTCCGCAAGCGAGGTGACGAGTTGAAGCTGCGCGGTGAAACGCGTCTCGCGTGAAGCCGACGTGCGTGCGAGCTGCGCGAACAGCGCGCGCGCGACGGCCGGTTCCGGGCTGAAGCGCCGCGCCGCGTAGTCGGACCAGCGTGCGTCGTCGCCCTTCAGCAGACCGGCCCGGTTGGCGGCTTCGGTGGCGAGATCCGCGTACTGTTTCCACAAGGCGTCGCCAAGGCGCGCGAGGCGCGCCGGCTCGCGCGCGTCCGCTGCATCCAGCGCGCGCTCGAGCGCCTCGACCTCCAGCGCGCGATTCTTCTGCAGCGCGGCCGCTTCGCCCAGCGCGACCCAGTAGCCCTCGACCGCGGGCTGCTTCGCCGCCAGCGCGCGCGCCTGTGCGATCGTCTGCTCGGGCGTGGCGAGGCCCATGCGCAGGCGCATGCGCAGCCGCGCCGGCGCATCATCGGGCAGCTGCGCGAACCAGTTGACCGCATCCGTCTCGCGGCCGGCCGCGAGCAGCGCATCGGTGAAGCGCACCGCCACCGCTTCGCCGATCGGCGTGTAGTCCTGCTGGTAGCGCAGCATCAGGCGGTAGGCATCGTCCGGCTGCTGGTCGGCGAGGTAGGACTCGATGACGGCGAGCCGCGCTTCGCGCGTATCCGCGGCGGCGGCCGGCGCTTCGGTGTGCCAGAACAGGCGGGCGAGATACGCGCGGGCGAGCGCGGAATCGCCGGTGGCCAGCGCGCTCTTTGCGGCGGCTGCGAAACAGGCGCGCCACTGGCGGTCGGGGATGCGCGGCGGCAGTGCACCGGCGTGCTTGAGCAGTTCTTCATGACGACCCAGCGCGGAGAGGACTCCGCAGCGGAGGTTTTCCCAGTCGGCCCAGCGCGCGGCCGTGCTGTCCGCAGGCTGCAGGGCTTCGATGCGTGTCAGCGCCAGTTCGCGCGCGCCTTCGCGCACGAGCGCGCGTGCACCCTCCAGATCGGGGTTGGCGGGCGCGGTCGATTGCGCCCCCGCCACCGCAGCCGCAGCGGCCAGCAACACCGCGCCCGCGTAGCGCGCGGCCAACAAAAAAGGCGGCAGCGCCGCCTTTTTGTGCATGACCATCGCTGCCGCTGCCGGCGGACTACTTCGCCTTGGCCGCCGCCTTGCCTTTGGCGGCCTTGGGCTTGCGCGGCTTCTTCGGTTTCACGACTTTTGGTTCCGCCGCCACCGCGCCTTCTGCGGCAGGTTCCGCCACCGGCGCAGCGACCGCTTCCGGCGCCAGCACCTCGACATCCAGGCGCTCCTTGATGCGGGCCGACTTGCCGGTAAGGCCGCGCAGGTAATACAGCTTGGCCCGGCTGACATCGCCTTTGCGCTTGACCTCGATCGACGCGATCAGCGGCGAGTAGGTCTGGAAGGTGCGCTCGACGCCCTCGCCCGAGGAAATCTTGCGCACGGTGAACGCGGAATTGAGGCCGCGGTTGCGCTTGGCGATCACCACGCCCTCAAAGGCCTGGGCGCGCTTGCGCTCGCCTTCGACGACGTTGACGTTGACGATCACGGTGTCGCCCGGACGGAAAGAGGGAATCTTTTTGCCCAGACGCTGGATCTCGAGTTGTTCGAGTTGTTCGATGACGTTCATGACTTGGCTCCTTGCGCTGCCGCAGGTTCTGGTTCTTTCCGTTCTGACTGTTCCATCTGGTACTCGTCGAGCAGCTTGCGCTCGTCCGCGCTCAATTTCCGTTCCTGCAACAACTCCGGCCGCCGCCGCCAGGTACGCCCCAGCGACTGCTTCAGCCGCCAGCGCGCGATGTCGGCATGATTGCCCGACAGCAGCACCGCCGGCACCGGCACGCCCGCGTACACCTCGGGCCGCGTGTAGTGCGGGCAATCCAGCAGCCCGTCCACGAACGAGTCCTGCTCTGCGGACTGGCCGTCGCCCAGGGCCCCCGGCAGCTGGCGCGCGATCGCATCGATCACCACCATCGCCGCCAGTTCACCGCCGGACAGCACGTAGTCCCCGATCGAGACTTCGTCGTCCACCACCCGTTCGATCGCGCGTTCGTCCACGCCTTCGTAGCGTCCCGCCACCAGCACGATCCCGGAGCGGGCCTTCAGTTCCATCACCACCGCATGCGTCAGCCGCCGGCCCTGCGGCGACAGGTGCACCACGTGCGAGCGTGCCACCCCGCAGCTCGCCTGCCGCTGCCGTGCCGCGCCAATGGCTTTCTCCAGCGGCTCGGCCATCATCACCATTCCGGGGCCGCCGCCGTAAGGCCGGTCGTCCACCGTGCGGTACGCGTTGGCGGCGAAATCGCGCGGATTCCACGCCACCAGCTCAAGGAGCTTGCGCTCCCGTGCCCGCGCGGTGATGCCCTCGGCCACCACCGCCTCGATCATGCGCGGGAACAGCGTGATCACGTCGAACTGCAGCGCCGACGCCATCACCAGTCCTCGCCCCAGTCCACCGTGATCAAGCGTGCGGGGGCATCCACCGTGCGGATGACGTCGGCGATGAACGGGATCAAGCGCTCCCGCGCGCCCTTCACCACCAGCACATCGTTGGCGCCGGTGCGCAGCACTTCCCGCACCTGCCCGAACGCCGCGCCCTGCACGTTCACCACGTCCAGGCCGATCAGATCGGCCCAGTAATATTCGTTCTCGCCGGCGGCCGGCAGCGCCGCGCGCTCCACCGCCACTTCCTGGCCGCACATCGCGGCGGCCTGATTGCGGTCATCGCAACCCGCGAACTTCACCGCCAGCCCGGTCGCATGCACTTCGCTGGCCTCGATGGTCGCTTCCCGCCAGGCGGCCGCGCCGTCCGGCCGGCCCAGCCACCAGCGGGGATACTCGAGGAGGCTCGCGCTTCGTTCGGTATACGGGTAAACCTTGACCCACCCACGTACACCGAACGGGGCGGCGATGCGCCCCATCGGAATCAACGGATCAGGCGGCTTTCTTGGCGGCGCGCTGATGCTGCTTGACGAGCCGCTGTGCGGTGTCGCTGAGCGTCGCACCCTTGCCCCGCCAGTAGGTGACGCGGTCCATCGCGATGCGGAGCGATTCCTTGCCCGCCGGCGCCGAGGGGTTGTAGAACCCGACGCGCTCGATGAAACGGCCGTCACGCGCCTTCGTGTGCTCGGCGACCACCATGTTGAAGAACGGCCGCTTTTTGGCGCCGCCGCGTGCCAGTCGAATCACAACCATAACCGTCCCGCCCGAAATCGGAAAGGCGCGGATTCTACGGAATTTTCCCCGTCCTAGCAAGGATTTGGCGCATTTTCGGGGCCGCAGCTCCGGGCCGGCGGATCGGCCTAAGTCCTTGTTTTACCGAACGGACGCCCGGAACGATCAGCGCCCCGGGAACATCCCCTTCATGCCGCGCATCATCTTGGCCATGCCGCCCTTGGCCATCATCTTCATCATCTTCTGGGTCTGCTCGAACTGGTTGAGCAGGCGGTTCACTTCCTGCACCGACACCCCCGCACCCGCCGCGATGCGGCGCTTGCGCGAGGCCTTGAGGAGTTCCGGTTTCGCGCGCTCGGTCGGCGTCATCGAATTGATGATGCCCTCGATGCGGCGCACCTGCTGGTCATCCACCTGCGAGTTCTGCGCCATGCCGGCGAGCTGCGCGGGCAGCTTGTCCAGCATGGCGGAGACGCCGCCCATCTTTTTCATCTGCAGGATCTGCATCTTGAAGTCTTCAAGATCGAAGCCCTTGCCGGCCTTCACCTTCTTCGCGAATTTCTCGGCCTCGGCGTGATCGACGTTGCGCTGCGCGTCTTCGATCAGCGACAGC
>CAZXNF010000186.1:0-7138 GCA_964641785.1 uncultured Streptomycetaceae bacterium
CGCCAATGCCGTGCTTGTAGGCTTCTTTCACGAACAGCACGGCATTGGCGTCGGCGCACAAAGCCTCCGCGCTGGCTTTACCGCCCGGCACGAACACGGCGTCGAACAACACCGAGGAGACGGTCGGCAGGCTGTGATCGGGCACGATCGGCGCGCCATCGCTGCTCTTGATCGCGCCCAGGCGCGGCGCGATCAACTTGAGGGTGGCCCCGCCGGCTTCCAATACCTTGCGCATCGCGTCGATCGCGGTGCCGTCGACCTTGTCCGCCACCAGCACCGCGACCGCGCGGCCGGCGATGGAGTCCTTGCGGGTGATCGCCATGCTCAGCGCGGCATCCGACTTGGGTTTATCAGTACGGGGCAGACCCTTCGCGCCCGGCGGCGGTGGCGGAACAGGCATGCCCAGCCCGTCGGCCACCCGTTTCGCCAGCGTGGCATCGACCTGCGTGAGGTTCGACACCATGCGCTCGCGGATGGCGGGAACGCCCACTTTGGCCAGCTCAAAGCAGAAGGCCGAAACGATATGGTGCTGCTCCCAATCCGCCTGACTCCGCCAGAATAGCCCCGGTTGCGAGAAGTGATCCGCGAAACTCGGGCTGCGGACGCGCTGCTTTTCGCCCTCCATGGGTTCGGCATGACTGACGAAGCCGCCCTGTTCCCAAGGCCTTTGCATCGGGCAGCCGCCGCCGAGCGTGTTGGGCTCGTAGCTCACGCGCCCTTTGACGATGGTGTGCCGCATGTGGCCGTCGCGCTGATTGTTGTCCACCGCGGCCAGCGGGCGATTGATGGGGATCTCGTGGAAGTTGGGACTGCCCAGACGGGAGAGCTGCGTATCGGTGTAGGAAAACAGCCGCCCCTGGAGCAGGGGATCGTTGCTGAAATCGATGCCCGGGACCAGGTGTCCCGGATGGAAGGCGACCTGCTCGGTCTCGGCGAAGTAGTTGTCGGTATTCCGGTTCAGGGTGAGTTTGCCGATGACGCGCACCGGCACCAGTGATTCCGGAATCAGCTTGGTCGCGTCCAGCAGGTCGAAATCGAACTTGTGCTCGTCCTTCGCCGGCACGATCTGTACGCCGAACTCCCATTCCGGGTACTGGCCGCGGTTGATGGCCTCCCACAGGTCGCGACGGTGAAAATCGGCATCTTTGCCGGCGAGCTTGACCGCTTCGTCCCAGACCAGGGAATGCACGCCGAGCACGGGCTTCCAGTGAAATTTCACAAAGCAGGCGTCGCCCGCTTCATCGATGAAGCGGAAGGTATGCACGCCGAAACCTTCCATCATCTGAAAGCTGCGGGGAATGGCGCGGTCGGACATCGCCCACAGGATGGTATGCGTGGTTTCCGGCACCATCGAGATGAAGTCCCAGAAGGTGTCGTGGGCGGATGAGGCCTGGGGAATCTCGTTGTGCGGCTCCGGCTTCACCGCATGGATGAGATCGGGGAACTTGATCGCATCCTGCACGAAGAACACCGGGATGTTGTTGCCGACCAGATCGAAGTTGCCTTCCGGGGTGTAGAACCGCACCGAGAAGCCGCGCACATCGCGCGCGGTGTCCGCCGAGCCGCGCGAACCGGCCACGGTGGAAAAGCGGACGAACACCGGCGTTTTCACCTTGGGATCCTGCAGGAAGCCGGCTTTCGTGACCTTGCGCATCGACTCGTAGAGTTCGAAGACCCCGTGCGCCCCGGCGCCGCGCGCATGCACAACGCGTTCCGGGATGCGTTCGTGGTCGAAATGCATGATCTTTTCGCGCAGGATGTGGTCTTCCAGCAGCGTCGGCCCGCGGGCGCCGGCCCGCAGCGAATTCTGGTTGTCGCTGATCCGCAGGCCCTGGTTGGTAGTGAGCGATTCGCCCGGTGCCTGCGCGAGCGCTGACGCCGCCTGTTCGGAGCGGTTGGCGTCGGCGGGCGACGGATCGAGGCCGGTCAGACGGGCGGGCGCCGGTTTGGGGCGTTTGGGTTGGGGCATGAGAAATGTCCTGTAAGTGTGCTGCGATCAGCGCAGATCGGGCCGCGCGTTGGAGAAGTGGTGGGTTGGTTCAGCCGGCAATAATCCAGTCCAGCACTGCCTTGCCCGCCACGGCGGACAAGGCGGTGACCAACGTGCCCCAGGCCATGTCGATCAGCGAAAGAGCCACGGGCCAGCGCTTCAGCGTCGCCAGGTTGGTCAGATCGTAGGCCGCGTATGCGAAAAAGCCGAAGAGGGCCCCCGCGACGAGCGTCTGGTGCCACCCCTCCGCAGCAGCGTGGGGCGCCACGGCAAACACCACGATGCCGCCGGCGAAGAGCAGGTAGAACAGCGCGGCGACCGCGAGATTCGGCCGGTCTGCCATCAGGTGGCCGATCTCGTTCCGGTAGAGCCGCTTGGCGATCACCGTCAGCCAGAAAAAGTCGAGGACCACCATTGCGACAGCGGTCGCCGCGTAGGCGGCGGTGTATTCCATCATGGGTTGGGGCCTGACTTCGTCGCTTTACTTCCGGGGCACCTCATGGGCGATTATCTTTTTCGCTTGGGGAAACCCACGGTGGGCGCTCAGGTGAAGAGCGCGATCAGAATGATGATCGGAATGGGAATACCGAGAAACAGCAGCAGTAGTGAACGCATGGGAGGCTCCTGAAATAAAAGAGGGGAAGTGCGTGCTCAGAGATCGCGCTGCCGGCCGCCGTAGGTGGCCGCGAGGCTGGCCACGAAGGCGCCGATGAGGAGCGAAATAAACAACCAAAGCGCGGCGTAGGCGGAAGCCTTGCGGGCCTTGTCGGCCGCCTCTTTGGCGGTAGCTTCCGCTTCACGCAGCGTGGTCTGGAAGCGCGCAAGCGTGTCCGTTACGCGCTTTTCCGCTTCCGGCTGTGTCAGGCCGGTGCGCTGGGCGACGATATGCCCGACCTGGCGCACATCCTCCGCCGGCATCGTTCCTGTCCGCAGTGCGTACGCAAATACGCGAGTTACTTCGGCGGTCGTTCCGGTGGTGGTGCCGCCCGCCGCCTGTGGGGCGCTGCCTGAAGGGTTGGCGGCAGCAGTAGCCGTCGCGTTCACATTTTTGCGAAACAGGGTATCGACGACATAGTCCAGGGAACCGCCGGCACCGGCGGGTTTCCCCACTTCAGAACCCGCGGCCAAGGCGCCTGCCGCAGTCGTGGCGGCACCGCCAACGATGGCAGCACCCGTTTTCACGCCGCCGCCGACGATCGAGCCAATGACCGTTGTCAGCAAGGCCGCCGTCGCCAGTGAAGCCACGGCCCACGCGAGGAAGCCGTGCGCCGTATCCCGGAAATACACCTCGTCGGCGTTGGTAGCCGCCCAACGGGTTCGCAAACGTCCCGCAAGGTACCCGCCGGCGCCGGCCGCAACGATCTGCGTGAAAGTAATCCACAGGATGGTCGACACGCCAAAGGTGGCTGCACTGATCCCGTCCTGCGCCCAGGGCGATACCGACGAGAGACCCAGACCGGTGCCAAGAATCAGCAGGATCAGCGATAGCGCGGCGGCGGCGGCGGCGCCGGCCGCGATCGCGCCCCACGACACAGCGCTCGCTGTCATGGCTGCGGTTTCCGCATCAGCGTTTGACGGTGAATGCGCGCGTTGAAGTTCTTGAGGGGCGGTGACGTTGGAAGTCAGCATGATGGTTCCGGTGGACGAAGTGAAAATACGGTGGCGGGATCGGCGGCGGATAGGGCCACAAAAGAGCGGGGCCCGGACACCACTTACAAACCTTCCTCAGCGGGCGGGATTGCCGTCAAGACTCGGGAAAGCTGCAGGATCTTCGATCCAGGATTGACGGGTAGATGGCGCCGACGCCGTAGGCGTTCGGATCAGGTCGATGATGGCGTAGATCAGGAACGCGCCGATGATCCAGATGGGCAGAAGCGTTTCCATGTGAGCTCCTCGAGTGACTGTTGGAAAGAGAGCGCCCCTCGCGCGGGCGGCATGCATGTGGGCGACAGGACGGAAGATAGAGCGCCCGACACAATGGCTCTGTCCGTCCTGGCTGGAAACGACTGTCGGAAAACTCCCACGCAATGGCGGCGCGAGGGAAGGGGAAGACGCAAAAAAACCGGGCCGCCAGGGCCCGGTTTTGTCCAGCGTAAACCAGGAGGAAGTGGTTAGGCTGGCTACTGTTAGTTCCGATCGCGTCGCGGCGCACGTGCCACCGTGTCGCTCCGTGTGCCCGAATTATCCATACCCTTGGTGTTATCACGCCGCATGCCGGAAGCATCCCTGCCCGTGGTGGTATCGCGCGCCATTGGGGTGGTAGAGCCGTCGCGCATGGCACCGCTGCTGCCGGTGGCAGAGTCCCGCGCCATGCCCGCACCTCGACCCGTGCCTTGCAGCGGCGGGTTCGTCGCGGTGGATTCGTTGGGGTTCTTCATGGCGTCAGCCTTGGGGCTGTCCTTCATCATCGTGCCGCTTCCCGTCGTATTCGGGCTGGTCATCGGCGGTTTTGCGGTCGGGGTGGATTCATTGCGGCTGGCCGGTGCACCTGAGGTTTGCGCGTACACCACGCCCGCGGTCGCGAGCACGGCGACGGTGATCAAGGTCTTCGAAAATGTCTTCATGGAGTTCTCCGTAGTGGGTTAAATACAACGGTCACCGACGACACGCACTCACGTGCGGAACGCTGAAGACCACACCCGCACTATCGGCATCCCCTTGCCGGGTCCCTGTCGACCGTCCACTGAACTTCCGGTAGGCGCACTCCCACCCCGGCCTCACGCGCCGGCTTGGAGTTCGGGCTAGATCGCTGGACGGGTCATGGTCGTCGATTCCAGGGACCAGATGACCGCGCCATGAGATTCATATGCGGCAGCGCACAGTAGGCTCGGGCACCACGCAGGCAACATCGTGTTCCCGGTCCCGAGCAACGTTACCCAGTGAAGCGGCCCGGCAGCGCCTGTAGGCGTTCACTGACGGTCAACGGGACGCGCTGCTGACGGTGGCCGCACCGTTAGCGGCGCAGCATGCGACCAGCAACACCGTGCACGTGTACCCGCTCATCACCCAAGTCCCATCACGCTCTAACTCTAGGAGATCACGACCATGTCCAGCCACGAATCAATTGCCCCGGGCGCCAACCGCACCGCACCCGGCGGCGCCAACATTGCGAGCCATCGCCCGGACAACAGCGGCCCCGGACCCGAAATCATGGCGGCCGACACGCTCGAGGGAAACAACGTCGTCAACCGGCAGGATGAAACGCTGGGCGAGATCACCGATATCATGCTCGATGTCCCGTCCGGCAAGATCGCCTACGCCGTCATGTCGTCCGGCGGGTTTCTCGGTATCGGTGACAAACTGTTCGCCATTCCCTGGCACGCCTTGACGCTCGATCCGAAACAAAAGTGCTTCATCCTCGATATGTCGAAAGAGCGCATGGAGAAAGCGCCCGGATTCGACCAGGATCATTGGCCGGCGATGGCGAATGAAGCCTGGGCGGGCGATGTCCACCAGTACTACGGAACGCGTCCGTACTGGTCCTGATCGGTTTCCGGTAAGGAGACGGCGTGCCCACGGGTACGCCGTCCCCCGGCCGTACGCCATAACCTTCCCGACAACATCCCGTCGCGCATGCCCGTTCGTCCTCTCTTCTCCCGTTCGCAGGCGCCGATACCGTTCGCAGCCGCAGGCCAGGCCCGCGGCCATCCGATCCAGAGCGCATCGTGACGCCGGCCGCTGCCACCCAGCCGGCGGTGGGCGAACTCGCGCTGTCCGGATCGTGGACCGCGCGCGGCATGGGAAAGACCATCGAAGCCCGGCTGGGGACCCTACCCTTTTCTGCACGAACCAACACGGTTGCGGACGGCACGCGCATCGACGCGTTGGATACCGCCGGCGCCTGGGTCTTGCACAAACTCCTGACACGCCTGCAGGACGAGGGCACGATCGTCACGCTGCGCGGCCTGCAGCCAGGCATGGCGAAGCTCCTCGATACCGTCACCAAAGGCATCACCGAACAGGCCGCGCCGCCCTCACCGCCCCCCCCAACAACAGCCCTCGAACACGTCGGTCGGCGTGCTGCGGCTGCCTACAGTCAGGGCGCGGCCATGCTGACCTTCGTAGGCGAAAGCGCCTTGGCACTTGCCGGCAGCATCGCGCGCCCGGCACGCTTCCGCTGGCGCCCCATCCTCTACAACATCCGCACCGCCGGCTTCGATGCCCTGCCCATCGTCGGCTTGCTGTCCTTTCTGCTGGGGGTCGTCGTCGCTTATCAGGGTGCGGCTCAACTGCGGCAGTACGGGGCCAGCATTTTCGTTGCCGACCTGCTCGGCCTGTCGATGCTCCGCGAATTCGCGCCGCTGATCACCGCCATCGTCATCGCCGGTCGATCGGGTTCCGCGTATGCCGCGCAAATCGGCACGATGGTGGTGACCGAGGAGATCGATGCCATGCGCACCATCGGCATCGCGCCGCTGGAACTGCTGGTCCTGCCGAAAGTGATCGCGCTGATGATCGCGCTGCCGCTGCTGACCGTCTTCGCGGACGTGTTCGGCGTACTGGGTGGCATGCTCATGGCGCACGCGCAACTGGGCGTCGGTTACGGGGAATTTCTCGACCGCTTCGTCAAGGCGGTGAGTCTGTCGGACTACTTCATCGGCATCGCCAAAGCGCCGGTATTCGCCGCCATCATCGCCATGGTCGGATGCTTCCAGGGCTTTCGTACCCACGGCGGCGCCGACAGCGTCGGCCGCCAGACGACCCGCAGCGTGGTGCAGTCGATCTTTCTGGTGATCGTCGCCGACGCCCTGTTCTCGGTCGCGTTCAGCGCGCTGGATCTCTGATATGCAAAGCGTCACGCAAGCCGGTGAACCGGTGATCCAGATTCGCAACGTCTCCACTCGCCTGGGCGGGCACGTCGTGCACGCCGGACTCGACCTCGAGGTGCGGCGTGCCGAGATCTTCGGACTGATCGGCGGCAGCGGCTCCGGGAAGTCGACGCTGCTGCGGGAAATGATCCTGCTGCATCGACCGGACGCCGGCTCGATCCGCGTACTGGGCGTCGATCTGCAGAATCCCGGGGACGAAGACGCGCAGGCGCTGCGGCAGCGCGTGGGCGTGATGTTTCAGCACGGCGGCCTGTTCGGCGCGCTGACGGTGACCGAGAACGTCGGCCTGCCGCTGCGCCTGCGCGTCTTCGTCCCCGGG
>CAZXNF010000187.1:0-7138 GCA_964641785.1 uncultured Streptomycetaceae bacterium
CTCGCTCATGGTCGGCAGCGCGGGCAGCAGTGGCGAGCGCGCGAGCGTGGTCACAGCCAGCGCACGCACGCGCCCCGCCTTGATGTTGGGCAGGGCGGAGGCGAGGTTGTCGAACATGAAGGAGACCTGGCCGGCCATGAGATCGATCACGGCGGCGGGCGCGCCTTTATACGGGATGTGCACGGTCTTCACGTTGGCCATGACGTTGAACAGCTCCCCGGCGAGGTGCCCGGCGCTGCCGGTGCTTCCGGACGCGTAGTTCAGTTGCCCGGGCCGGGCGCTGGCGAGGGCGATCAGTTCCTTCACGCTCTTCGCCGGCACGGACGGATGCACGACCAGCACGTTCGGCACCTGTGTCACGAGACTGACCGGCGAGAAGTCCCGGATCGGGTCGTAGGGCATTTTCGTGTAGAGCCATGGGTTGATCGCGTGGGTGCTCACGGCGCCCATGAGGATGGTGTAGCCGTCCGGCACGGCCTTGGCGACCAGTTCCGCGCCGATGTTGCCGCCCGCACCGGGGCGGTTGTCGATCACCACGGGCTGGGCCCAGGCCTCGGTGAGCTTCTGGCCGATCGCGCGGGCGGAAATGTCGAGCGGGCCGCCCGCCGGGAAGGGCACCACGAAGCGGATCGCCTTCGCGGGGAAAGCGGGGGTTTGGGCGGTAGCGGTGGCGGTAGCGGTAGCGAGCGCCGAGGTGAGGAGGAGGGTGAGGCGCCCGCGCATGCCGTTTAATCGAAGGACTTCACGTTGTACTGTTTCACCGCTTTCGACCAGCGCACGATCTCCGCCTGCATGTACGTCCCGAAGGCCTCCGGCGTCGTCGGCGTCGGCTCGTAGCCGCGGTCGCGCAGGAACTGCGCGGCCTTGCCCGTGGTGAGGATGGCCACCACCACTTCATTCAGCTTCATGATGATCGGCCGCGGTGTGCGCGCCGGCGCGGCAAGGCCGTACCAGCCGCTGATCTCAAAGCCCTTGTAGCCCTGCTCGGCGATGGTAGGCACATCCGGCATCTCGGGCGAGCGTTTGAGCGTGGTGACCGCGAGCGCGCGAATCTTGCCGGCCTTGATCTGCGGGATGGCCGCCGCCGGGCCGGAGAACAGGATCTGCACTTCGTTGCCGAGCAGCGCGGTCATGGCCGGACCCGAGCCGCGGTAGGGAATGTGCTGAAGCTTCAGCCCCGCCGTCTGGAAGAACACTTCCTGCGCGACGTGCGCGGTGGCGTTGCCGGAGCCGAAGTTGAGCGTGCCAGGCTTGGCCTTGGCCAGCGTGATGAACTCGGCGAGCGTCTTCGCCTGCACGGTCGGGTTCAGCGACACGAAGTAGGGCTGCGCGATGAGTTGCGTGATCGGCGCGAAATCCTTGATCGGGTCGAACTGCAGTTTGTCGGTCAGCGCAGGCGCCACGGCCATCGCGCCGATCTCGGCCATGACCAGCGTGTAGCCGTCCGGGACCGCCTGGGCCGCGATGCCGGTGCCGAGCAGGCCCTGCGCGCCGCCGCGATTGTCGAGCACGACCTGCTGGCCGAGGGCGGCGGACATTTCGGGCTGGATCGCGCGCGAGACGAGATCGGTGCCACCGCCCGGCGGGAAGGGGACGATGAGCCGGATCGGACGGCTGGGGTAGCTGTCGGCCGACTTATCGGCGGCAAAGGCGTTCGTCTGCGGCAGGGCAGCCGCCGCCAGAACCATCCCGGCGCTGAGTACCCGTGGAAAGTGGCTGAAATGCATGAGATCTCCTCGTTGTTTTATTGATCGTGGCGATCACCAACCGGCAACCAGACGGCGGTTGCCGGCAACCGATGCCCCGTCTTCAGACTGCGTAATCCGGGTCTTCGCGTTCCAGCTTGCGTTTGAGCGCAGACCACAGCAGATCGCCGCCCGCGGCCTGGCCCTTGCTGCCCTTGGTGTAGATCTCGCGGCCCTGCTGGATGGCGTGGTCCACGACTTCCTGCGGGATGCGGTTCAACTCGCTGCCGCCCGCCTGCGCCGTGATCTGGAACTTGCAGGCGCGCTCGAGGCGGTACATGCGGGCGAACATCTCGGCGACCGTCGCGCCGACCGTTAGCGTGCCGTGGTTGCGCAGGATCAGCATGCCGCCGTCGCCGAGGCTCTTCACCAGCCGTTCGCGTTCGGTGTGATCGAAGGCCACGCCCTCGTAGTCGTGGTAGCGCACGAGGTTCATCGCGGTCAGCGCCATCTGCGTGGCGGGCAGCAGACCGTCCTTCTGGGTTGCGACGCCGACGCCGTTGGCGGTGTGCAGGTGCATCACGGCGTGGGCTTCCGGGGCGCCCATGTGGATCGCGCTGTGGATCGTGAAGCCGGCCTGATTCACGTTATAGGGCGAGTCCGACAGCTTGTTGCCGTCGACATCGATGCGGACCAGGGACGAGGCGGTGATTTCCTCAAACAGCATGCCGTAGGGATTGATCAGGAACTCGTCTTCGGTGCCGGGCACGCGCACCGAAATGTGGGTGCCAAGCATGTCGGTCCAGCCCATGAGGGCGGTGAGACGGTAGGCGGCGGCGAGGTCAACCCGGGCCTGCCATTCGTCCTCGGACATGCCGCGCGGCGCGCGCGAGGCGGAGGTGTTGCTGATCTTGGTGACGGTGGCTTTGCGGCTGGACGGTTTCATGCGGGCTCCGGAGCGGGAAAGGTCGAACGGCGGGAAGCCCGTAGAATAACGCATTCCCCCGTCCGGAAAAACCCGCGTACCCCTCTCCTCCGCATGCGCTACGACCAAGCCCTGAACATCGAAGACCTGCGGCAACTCGCCGTCCGCCGCCTGCCGAAAATCGCCGGCGATTTCCTGGAAGGCGGCGCCGAGGACGACCTCTCCCTGCGCCGGAACCGCGAGGTCTTTGCCCAGATCGGCTTCCGCCCGCGCACGCTGGTGGATGTGTCGGCGCGTTCCCCGGCCGTCACGCTGTTCGGCAAGACCCACGCCGCGCCTTTCGGCATCGCGCCCACCGGCATGGCCGGGTTGTACGCGTTCGACGCGGACGTGAAGCTCGCGCGCGCGGCGGCCGCCGCCAACGTGCCCTTCGTGCTGTCCACCGCCTCGCTGGTGACGATGGAGCGCGTGATGAAGGAGGGCGGCGGCACGCAGTGGTTCCAGCTCTACATGTCCAAGGATCACCCGCCGGCGCAAGCGCTGATCGAGCGGGCGCGCGACGCGGGCCACGACGCGCTGGTGGTCACGACCGACGTGGGTGTGCAGGCCAACCGCGAGCAGAACGCGCGCAACGGCTTCAGCATCCCTTTCCATATGACGCCGTCCGTGCTGTGGGACGGCCTGCTGCATCCGCGCTGGCTGTTCGGCGTGTTCTGCCGCACGGTGCTGGATTCCGGCGTGCCGCGCTTCCAGAACCTGGATACCCACCAGGGCGGCAAAATCATCGCCAAGCCGATCGGCGAGTTCCGCGCGCGGCGCGAGGCGCTCGACTGGAACGACCTGCGCTGGATCCGCTCGATCTGGCCGCGCAAGCTGCTGGTGAAGGGCGTGCTGACGCCGGAGGACGCGCTGACCGCACTGGAGTGCGGCGCGGACGGCATCTTCGTCAGCAACCATGGCGGGCGCCAGCTCGACGGCGCGGTGTCGCCGCTCGAAGCGCTGCCGGCGATCCGCGCGGCGGTCGGCGGCCGGATGGCGATCATTGCCGACAGCGGTTTCCGGCGCGGGGCGGACGTCGTCAAAGCGCTCGCGCTCGGCGCGGACTTCTGCTTCACCGGCCGCGCAACGCTGTATGGCGCGGCGGCGGGCGGCGAGTCGGGCGTCGCCCACGCGATCGCGTTGCTGAAACGGGAAGTGGACCGGGTGATGGCGCTGCTGGGCTGCAATACGGTAGCGGAACTCAACCCCGATCTGCTGTTCTGCCCGGAGCTGAATTTCACGGCGCCGTTGCGGACGGAATCGCTGGCCCAGATGCGTATTGTTTAGTCAGTAGAGGAGACAGGCCCACATGAAACAATTTCGACTCCCCGCCGTGTTCATGCGCGGCGGCACCAGCAACGCCATCGTGTTCAATGCGCGCGACCTGCCCGCCGACCGCGCGCAGTGGGACGAAATCTTCCTCGCCGCCATCGGCAGCCCCGACCCCTACGGGCGCCAGCTCGACGGCATGGGCGGCGGCGTATCGTCGCTGTCCAAGGTCTGCGTCGTCGGGCCGCCGTCGCGCCCGGATGCGGACATCGATTACACCTTCGCCCAGGTGCAGGTGAAGGAAGCCAAGGTGGACTACGGCGCCAACTGCGGCAACATGTCGTCCGCGATGGGACCGTTCGCCGTGGACGAGGGCATCTTCAAGGCGTCCGGCAAGGAAGCCGTCGTCCGCGTGCACAACACCAACACGAAGAAGATCATCCGTGCGCGCTTCTCGCTCGACGACGGTCTCTCTGCGGTGGACGGCGATCTCGCGATTCCGGGCGTCGCCGGGACGGGCTCGCCGGTGCGGCTCGAGTTCCTCGAACCCGGGGGGGCGACCACCGGCAAGCTGCTGCCGACCGGCAATGTCGTCGATACGCTCGATGTGCCCGGCGTGGGCAAGATCCGCGCGTCGCTGGTGGATGCCGCCAACGCCTGCTGTTTCCTGAATGCCGCCGACCTTGGCATCAGCGGCACCGAACTGCCCGACGCGATCGAGGCGAACGCGGCGCTGATGGAAAAGCTGGCCGCCATCCGCATCGCCGCTTCGGTGGCGATGGGCATCGCCAAAACGTCCGACGAGGCGCGGGCAAGGAAGGCCGTGCCCTTCGTCGGTTTCATCTCGCCGGCGCAGGACGCGGCGTCGCTGTCGGGCGTGGATATCCGCGCCGCGGACGTGGATCTCACCGGCCGCATGATCTCGAACGGACAGCCGCACCGGGCCTTGCCGCTGACGGTTTCGCTGTGTATGGCGGTCGCGGCGCGGCTGGAAGGCTCGCTCGTGCACGCCGCTGCGCGCAAGGCCACGGAGGCGGATGCGCCGATCCGCATCGCGATGCCCTCGGGCGTGCTGGTCGTGGCCGCCAACGTGTTCAAAAAAGACGGCGCGTGGTACGCGGAGCAGGGCGCGTTCTACCGCACGCAGCGCCGCCTGTTCGACGGTTACGTCTACGTGCGCGCCTCGCAGGTGCCGGGGCTGGTGGAAAACACGAAAAGCCGCGTCAAGGCGGCGGCGTAACCGTGGTGGCCGTCAGGCGCTGGCCGTGCGCAGCGCCGGCCTGAGCAGCAGGCACAGCGGCAGCACCGCGAAGGGCAGCACGCCGATCAGCGCGATCGATGTGGTGACGCCGAACGCGTCGCCGATCACGCCGAAGGCGAGCGGCACGATCAGCCCGAACACCGAATTGATCGTGTAGAACAGGCCGAACACGCGCGGCAGACGGTCGGGTTTCACGAGGTCGCCGATCGTGCCGTAAAGCACCGTGGAGGTGCCGTTCAGCACCACGCCCAGCAGCGGCAGCACCAGGTAGGCGGCGAGGTCCGGCAGCACCAGCATCAGCAGGATGCCGCAGCCGTTGGCGATTTCCATGATGACGATGGTGCGCACGACGCCGATGCGCTCCGCGACGAAACCACAGGCGAGCTTGCCGGCCATGCCGCCGATCAGAATGAGCGGCACCGACAGCGCGGCCCAGCCTGCGGGCAGGTCGCGGTCGAGCATCAGGAAGGCGATGAAGGTGAGGAAGCCGGTGCGCACGCTGGTGTCGACGACCTCGATCAGGCACAGGGCGGTGAAACCCTGCCGGTGAAGGATGCCCCAGCCAGCGGGTACGGGCTTTTCTTCGCTGGCCGCGGCGGTGTGCCGTACCCGGCCGGCGGCACTGTCCAGCGTGAACAGCACGAGCACCGCGCAGGCCAGCGCGAGACAGCCGTAGAAGGTGACCGGCACCTGCCACGGCACGCCGGCGATGAACAGCAGACTGACGACGCCGCCGAAGGCGAATTTGCCGACGTCGCCGAAGAAGTTATAGGTGCCCAGCGCCACACGCCGGCCATCGCCGGGGTAGGCGTGGGAAATCAGCGCGGAGGACAGCGGGTGCTGGAAGGCCGAGCCGAAGCCGGCGCAGAACAACGCGAGCAGGATGGCGGCGAAACCAGCCGCCTGGCCGAGCGCGATGAACGCAAGCCCCGCGCAGGCGGTGCCGAAGGCGAGCAGATTGCGCGCGCCAAACCGTTCGGCGAGCATGCCGGCGGGCATCTGGAAGAGGGCGGTGGCGGCGCGCCACGCGGCGCGGATGAGGCCGACCTGCGCGAGCGACAGGTTGAAGGCCTGGGCGAGGATGGGCAGCAGCACGTAGCCGACGTCCGACAGGCCGTCGTGCAGGACGTGCGCGGCGCAGCAGGTCGTCAGCGTGCGCTTCTGGGGCGTTCGGGACACGAATCCTCCCTGTTAGGGAATCTCTGAACAAGTGTTAGTTCGTCATTCTGGCGAAGGCCGGAATCCAGGGAATTCAAGCGTCTGGACACCGGCTACAGGGGAAGGGGCCCCTCCCCCTTCCTGGCCGGTGTGACGAGCTTATTCAGAGAATCCTTAGTGTTATCTTATGGGCGAATCCTAGCAGGCCGGCCCGCCCGGAAATCCCCATGAAACATTCTGTCCGTATTTTTTGCGCGTGCGCGATATCGCCGACCATGCTGATACTGGCATCGCCGGTTGTCGCACAGGAGTATCCCACCAAGTCGATCCGCTTCGTGGTGCCCTTCACGCCCGGCGGCTCGCAGGACGTGATCGCGCGCATCTTCGCGCTCAAGCTGTCGGACTCGCTCGGGCAACAGGTCGTGGTGGATAACCGCGGCGGCGCGGCCGGCCTCATCGCCGCGGAAACCGTGGCGAGGGCGCCGAAGGACGGCTACACCATGCTGCTTGCGACCGGCGGCCAGATTTCCGTCGCGCCGGCGCTACATCCCAAGCTGCCCTACGACCCGGTGAAGGATTTCGCGTCGGTCGGACAGATCGCGGATCAGGCGATGTCGCTGATCGTGAACAACGCCGTGCCGGCGAAGTCGGTCGCGGAACTGGTGTCCTATGCGAAGGGCAAGCCGCTGAACTACGCGTCCACCGGCAACGGCACGATCTCGCATCTGACGATGGAGGCGTTCAAGCAGGCGACCGGCATCAGCGCGACGCATGTGCCCTACAAAGGCGCCGGCCCGGCCT
>CAZXNF010000188.1:0-7116 GCA_964641785.1 uncultured Streptomycetaceae bacterium
CCCCCACGGCGGCCACGCCCAGCCCCCTGCGCTATTGCTACCACGGCCAGCATTCCAAGCCGCGGGACAGCTTCAAGTTTTTGCCGGGTTTGAAGAACAAGCGCGCCGTCTGCTCGGACTGCTACCAGAAAATCCTGGCCGACCGCAAAAAGAAGAAGTAGCGCTGCCCGCGGCCGCCGGCCGCCAGTGCTTTCTCCGGTTGTTCCCGCAGGGGTCTGTTAGTTTTCGCGGACTTGGCGCATGACGCTCACACGCCGTCGAAATGCGTGTTCCAGCCATTTGAATCTTCAGCTTCCGTGTCGGGAATGTCGCGCGCGCATGCGCCCGTGGCGAGGCGACGAACGGTGGTACCCATGGCGGTGCGCAGGCGTAAATTGATTTGCGTCGGCGCAGTGGAAATGTCATCGGGCCGGGGTTCTTGATCAACCTGTTCCCGGCCGGTTGCAGACGCGGTGGTGCTGTTGTGCGCTGGCTTCAGCCCGAAGCCAGTGCCTGATGCGCCCGGGAAGCGACCTCTTTTTGGGTCCGGATTCAAGAATTCCGGCCCGATGATATTTCTCCTTGCGCGCTTATTCCGCCGTGGCGCCGGACGCCCGGACCACCGCGCCCCACTTCTCGATTTCCCGCCGGATCCGCGCCGCGAACTCTTCCGGCGTCGAGGCAACGGCGTCCACGCCTTCCGCTGACAAGCGCTTGATCACGTCCGGTTGTCGCATCGCGCGGTTGGTTTCCGTGTTGAGCCGGCTCAGCGCTTCCGCGTTCAGCCCCGCCGGTGCGAGCACCCCGTACCAGCCCGAAACCTCGTAGTCCTTGACGCCGGATTCGGCGATGGTCGGGATTCCCGGCACGGCGGCTGAGCGCTTGCCGGTGGTGACCGCCAGCGCGCGCAGCCGCCCGCCTTTGACCTGCGGCAGCGCCGACAGCATGTTGTTGAACATGATGGTCACATGGCCGGCCACCAGGTCCACGGTGGCCGGCGCCGCGCCCTTGTAAGGGATGTGATTCATGCGGATGCCGGTCGTCGTCTTGAACAGTTCTCCCGCGAGGTGCGGCAGTCCGCCGATGCCGGCCGAGGCGTAATTGAGTTGACCGGGATTACGGCGCGCGAGCGCGATCAGTTCCTGCACGCTCTTCGCGGGCAGGCTGGGGTGCACGACGAGGATGAAGGGGCCTTCGGCAATGAGGCTGACCGCAGTGAAATCCTTCTGTGTGTCGAAGGCGATTTTTTTGTACAGGCTCGGGTTGACGGAATGCGTGGCCGGCACCACCAGCAGGGTGTAGCCGTCCGGCGGCGCCTTCACCGTCAGCTCGGCGGCGATCATGCCGCTGGCGCCGCTGCGGTTGTCGACCAGGAACTGCTGGCCGGTTGCTTCGCCGAGCTTTTGCGCGACCAGCCGGCCGAGGATGTCGGACGGACCGCCGGACGGAAAGCCGACGTATACCCGCACCGGCTTCGATGGATACGATTGCGCGTGCGACGGCAGTGCGGTGGCGAGGCCGAGTGCCAGCGCGAGGCCGGCGGGAGGGCGATTCATCGTGAAGCTCTCATCAGTGTTTGCGCGGCATTCATCAGCGGATTACCCGGTTCGGCCATGCCAAGCAGGATATTGAAGTGGTGACAGTCGGCCACGACCAGCGTGCGCGTGGGCACGGTCTTCCAGGTGTCCGCGAGCAGCTGCGTCTGGCGCTGGAACTCCGGGCTTTCGAGTGCGCCGACGGCGATCACGACGGGGGCCGCAGTCGGCGGTTGCAGGAAGAGCGGGCTGTTGCGCCGCGCGGCGTCCGCATCGAGCCCGACGGTATCGTTGATGCTGGTGTGGAGCAGCGGTTCGAGGTCGTAGATGCCGCTGATCGCAAGCCCGCCCTTCAGCAGGTCGCGCGGTAGCAAGGGATCGAGCGCGGGCCAGTCCGTCGCCATCATCATCGCCGTCAGGTGGGCGCCGGCCGAGTTGCCGGACACATAGACGCGGTCCGGGTCGCCGCCGTGGGCGGCGATATGGCGCCAGACCCACGCGCAGGCGGCGCGCGCTTCCGCCACGATCTTGTCGAGCGTCACTGCCGGGCACAGGTTGTAGTTGATGCTGACCAGCGTGATGCCGGCTTTCACGAAGGGCTCGGCGAGGAAGGCGACGTCCGCCTTGTCGTAGCGCTGCCAGTAACCGCCGTGGATGAAGATCATCACCGGGCAGCGCTCGCCGGCAGCCGGGTAGATGTCGAGGCGTTCCTTATCGGAGTCCCCGTACGGCACCTCCAGCGTGCTGCGCAGGCTGCGGCGCACCCGCTCGGACAGTTCCTGCCGACGCGCCAGGCTGGCGGGGCGATCGGGAACGTTCAGCCGCTGGTTGTACTGCGGTTCGCAAAACGCGCGGCTGTAGGCGGGAGCATTCACGCGCGGTTACTCGGGCTTGATGCCGGCGGTCTTGATCACCTTGGCCCACTTGGCGATGTCGGCGCGGATCAGGGTGCCGAATTCCTGTGGCGTGCCGCCGCCCACGTCGATGCCGTCCGCGGCGTACTTCTCGCGCACGTCGGGCAGTTTCAGCGCGCGATTGGCCTCGGCATTGAGCCGGTCGATCACGGGAGCCGGGGTGCCGGCCGGTGCGACCAACCCATACCAGGTGATGGCGTCGAAGCCTTTGACGCCGGCTTCAGCGAGCGTGGGGATGTCGGGCACGACGGTCGAACGTTTGCTCCCGGAGATGCCGAGCGCGTTGAGCCGCCCGCTCTTGATGTGCGGCGCGGACACGGTGGTGTTGGAGAAGCCGAGCGCCACGCGGCCGGCGATCTGGTCGAGCATGGCCGGCGCGCCGCCCTTGTAGGGGACATGGACGATGTCGAGACCGGCCATCGATTTGAACAACTCCATTGTGAGGTGGTTCGAGGTGCCGTTGCCGGCGGACGCATACTCGAGCTGGCCGGGGCGGGCCTTCGCAAACACGATGAGTTCCTTGAGAGTTTTCACCGGTACCGAGGGATGCGTGACGAGGATGAAGATCGACGAGCCCAGGAGCACCACGGGTGAGAACTCTTTGCCGAAATCGGGCGCCTTCGGATTCATGGCCGTGGTGATGGCGTTGGAGGCGGTGCCCTGCATCAGCGTGTAGCCGTCGGGCGGCGCTTTGGATACCAGTTCCGCCGCGATGCTGCCGCCGGCGCCGGGGCGGTTGTCGATCACGAACTGGACGCCCATCTGATCACCCATCCTGGCGGTCACGATCCGTGCGGTCCAGTCGATTGCGCCGCCGGGCGGGAAGGGAATCACCACGCGGACGGGTTTCGTGGGGGTGGTCTGTGCGAGGGCAGCGGTGGAGAGCGCGGAGACCAGCAGCGCAAGGAACAGACGCGGCGTGCGGAGATGCTGTGAGGCCATGGGTCCGGGAGTTCTTGGAAAGGGAGGGGGCTTGATGATACCAAGCAGCCTGGCCCGTACAGGAAAATCCCCGGCGCTGCTTCCGCAGGGCCGGGGATCGGCGGTGCAGCCGTAGCGAGGGGCTAGGGCCTGATCTGTCCGCGGATCTCGCCGCCCTTGTTGGCGGCGCTGTGCACGTTAACGTAAGTGTTGCCCGCCTTGTACAGCTCGTATTGCGCGTCGGTGAACTTGGCGCCCGGCGCGGCGGTCCAGGTGTTGTCATCCACTTTCGTGAAGGGAACGATCACCGGGCCGTTCGTTCCGGCGGCGCCGGAGTGGATGTGCGCGGCGATGGCGGCCAGACCGACGGTCTTGACCGTGACGCTCACGGATTTGTCTTCGCCGACCTTGATCGTCGCGGTACCGGTGGCTGAAGTCTTGACCGGCGGCACTTCCTGGTCCCCGGCCAGTGCGACTCTGACATCGCCGCTACCCATGCTCGCGCAGCCCGCGAATGCCAACACCAGGGCGGCGATCGCTCCGGTCGATGCTCCCAACCTCAATTGCGTATTCATGCGGTGAACTCCTTGTGGATGTATGGGGCCGGCACGCCGTTTCCGGCTGGTGTCGAGGGAATGCAATCTACCCTGTTTGGCCGATTCCGGCTTCTTCTCTGCAAAACAGCGCGGCGGGCGTATTTATTCCGCGGTGATGCCCGCTTCGCGCACAACCGCCGTGTAGCGGTTGATCTCGGCCTTGATGAAAGCGGCAAATTCGGCGGGCGTGCTGGCGGTCGGGTCGCCGCCCTGTGCGGCAAGCATTTCGCGCAGTTCCCTGGTGCGGATCGCTTTCGCCATCTCGTCGTTGAGCTTCTTCAGCACGGCCGGCGGCAGGCCCTTGGGGCCTACCATCCCGTACCAAGCCTGCGATTCATAACCCGGCAGCCCGGCTTCGGAAATGGTCGGCACCTCCGGCCAGGAAGTGCTGCGCTTGGGTGCGCTGACGGCCAGCGCCTTCAGCTTGCCGGCCTTGATGACGCCGACGTTGGTCGGCTGCGTGAGGATGAAATCGACATTGCCGGCCATCACGTCGACGAGTGCGGGCGCGCCGCCCTTGTACGGCACGTGACTCATCTCCACTTTCGCCATGTAGGCGAACAGCGCGCCGGCGAGGTGCTGTGAGGAGCCGACGCCGCCCGAGGCGTAGTTGAGGCGCTTGGTCTTCGCCAGTGCGATCAGTTCCTTCACGTTCGCGGCGGGGACTGCAGGGTGGGTGAGCAGCATCTGCGAGTAGAGCGCGGCGAGGCTGATCGGCGTGAAGTCGTTTTGCGTGTCGTAAGGCAATTTCTTGTAGATCAGCGAATTGATGGCGTGGCCGATGGCGACGAACAGCAGGGTATGGCCGTCGGGCGCGGCCTTCACCGTCATTTCGGCGGCGATGATGCCGTTGGCGCCGGGCCGGTTGTCCACCACCACCTGCTGGTTCCACGTCTGCTCGTAGTGCTGGGCGACATAGCGGGCGAGCACATCGGTGGCGCCGCCCGGCGCGAAGGGCACGAGGATGCGGATGGGGCGCGCGGGATACTCCTGGCCCCAGGCGCCGGCACAGAAGACGAGCGCGGCAAGGCCAGCATACAGACGGGACATGATGACTCCTCCTGAGGGCGGTCTGGCGCCGCCGCAATGATTATTGAACGAGGGTGCCCGAAGGCGTGCCGAGCACGGTGGTGCGTTCAAGGTGGCGCAGGTACTGGTCGTCGTAGTCGCCAAGCGCCTGGTGCATGGTGCAGCGGTTGTCCCAGATGACGATGTCGTCAGGCTGCCACTGGTGGCGGTAGACGAACTGCGGCTTGGTGGCGTGGCGGACCAGGTATTCGATGATCGGCCGGCTTTCCTCCTCGGTCATGCCGTCGAAGCATTTCACCTTCTCGCCGATATAGAGCGCCTTGCGGCCGGTTTCCGGATGGGTGCGCACGACGGGCTGCGCCACGGGGGGATTGAGGCGCTCGCCTTCGGCGATGCGGGCGGAAGTCAGGTCTGCGATCTTGCGCTTGCCGGCGTGGATGCCGTGGAGGTCGGCGATGAGCTTCTGCATGCCGTCGGAGAGCGCGTCGTAGGCCTTGACCATGTTGGCGAACAGCGTGTCACCGCCGACCGGCGGCAGTTCGATCGCGCGCAGCAGCGAGCCGAGGGACGGAATCAGCGTGAAGGACATGTCCGAATGCCACAGGTGACCGGTGTACTTGCCGTCGCCGGGTTTGCCGTCGGTCTTGGACGCGTTGGTCACTATCAGCAGTTCGGGATGCTCGGTATGGCGGTCGCTCGGCAGCGCGACGTGCTTGTCCAGCTCGCCGAAGCGGCGGCTGAACTCGATATGCTGCTCGCGGGTGATCTTCTGATTGCGCAGCAGCAGGATGCCGTGGTCGAGGAAACGCGCGGTAGATCCCGCCGAACTCGCCCTCGCTCGTGGGCTTGGCGACATTCACGCCGAGCACTTCCGCGCCGAGCGCGTAGGACAGGGGGCGCAACTGCAGGGCCATCGCTTCCTCCTTTGCGGGTGGCGTGTCGAACGCACGCTGGGAGGAGTTCTAGCCCAACCGGTGGTGGCGATGGATTGCCGCGTCCCTCGGCTTGCTGCTAGTCTCTGGCGCAACTTCTGGAGATGCGCGATGAAGACCTTTCCCTTTCCCTTTCGGATGCGGACAATGACGGCGGGCGTGTTGGGCGGACTGTCCCTGTGCGGCGGATTGCAGGCCGCCGGTCCGGGGCAGGCCTATCCGGCCAAGCCCATCCGCTGGATCAGTCCGTGGCCGCCGGGGGGTGCCAACGACGTGTTTTCGCGCGACATCGGCCGCAAGCTCGCCGACGGCTTCGGCCAGCCGGTGATCGTGGACAACCGGCCGGGTGCAGCGGGCACCATCGGTTCCGATGTCGCGGCGAAAGCCCCCGCCGACGGCTACACGCTGGTGATGGGCAGCTCGCCCACGCACGCGATCGCGCCCAGCCTTTACCCGCAGCTGCCGTACGATCCGCTGCGCGACTTCGTGGCGATCACGCTGGTGGGCACCGTGCCCAACGTGCTGGTTGTATATCCCTCGTTGCCGGTAAAAAACGTGAAAGAGCTGATCGCGCTGGCGAAAGCGAAGCCCGGCCAGCTCAACTTCGCGTCGGCCGGCAACGGCACCTCGCAGCACCTGTCCGGCGAATTGTTCAAGGTCATGGCCGGCGTGGACATGGTCCATGTGCCGTACAAGGGCACCGCGCCCGCGATGGTGGACCTGATCGCGGGACAGGTGCAGCTCTCCTTCGACAACGTCACCACGCTGGTGCCGCACATCCAGGGCGGCAAGCTGCGGGCGCTGGCGGTCACGCCCGCGAAGCGGACGCCCATCCTGCCGGACGTGCCGACGGTGGCGGAAGCCGGCGTGCCGGGTTATGAAGCGAGCGTGTGGTTCGGTGTGTTCGCCCCGGCCGGCACGCCCGCGCCGGTGATCGCGAAGCTGCACGAGGAGATCGGCAAGGCGCTCAACACGCCGGACCTGCGCGGCCGCTTCAACGCGATGGGCACGGACGTCTCCGGCATGGGCCCGGCGGAATTCCAGGCCTTCGTTCGCAAGGAAGTGCCCAAGTGGGCCGAGGTGGTGAAGAAGGCGAACGTCAAGATCAATTGATGTATTCGGTTTTTGCCGCCAGGATTTTTTTGATACGAGGATTCACTAGTGTCCGGATGTTAATCGAACAAATTCAGTTGATTAGTTGAAAAGGCCA
>CAZXNF010000189.1:0-5613 GCA_964641785.1 uncultured Streptomycetaceae bacterium
CGTGCGCGCCACACCGACGGCCTTTCTGCTGGACCGGCGCGGCAACATCGTCTGGCGGGTGGCGGGAGAGCCGGACTTCGCGCAGCTCCACGCGCTGGTGGAGGCCAAACTCGCCGAGAGCGTTACGCGCTGATCAGGTCACGCCCGCGTCGTGCGCCTGCTGGTCCGCGTGGTAGGACGAGCGCACCATCGGTCCGCTGGCGGCGTGCCGGAATCCCATCTCGGCGGCCGCGCGCTCGAACATCTGAAACACCGCCGGCTCGACGTAACGCAGCACCGGCAGGTGCCCGCCGGAGGGTTGCAGGTACTGGCCGATCGTCAGCATGTCCACGTCGTGCGCGCGCAGGTCGCGCATCACTTCCAGAATTTCTTCGTCGGTTTCACCCAGACCGACCATCAGGCCCGATTTCGTCGGCAGGTGCGGGAAGCGCGCCTTGAAGTCCTTCAGCAGCTTCAGCGAATGCGCGTAGTCCGCGCCCGGTCGCGCCTGCTTATAGAGTCGCGGCACGGTTTCCAGGTTGTGATTCATCACGTCCGGTGGCGCGGTAGAGAGTTTTTCCAGAGCCGTATCCAGACGGCCGCGGAAGTCCGGTACCAGCACTTCGATCTGCGTGCCGGGCGAGCGCTCGCGCACGGCGCGGATGCAGTCGGCGAAATGCTGCGCGCCGCCGTCGCGCAGATCATCGCGGTCGACGCTGGTGATCACTACGTAGCGCAGTTTCAGCGCTGCGATGGTCGTCGCCAAATTGACCGGCTCGTCCAAGTCCGGCGGCAGCGGCCGGCCGTGCCCGACATCGCAGAAGGGACAACGCCGCGTGCACAGATCGCCGAGGATCATGAAGGTCGCTGTGCCCTTGCCGAAACACTCGCCGATGTTGGGGCAGGACGCTTCCTCGCACACGGTATGCAGCTTGTGTTCGCGCAGGATGGCCTTGATCTCGTCGAAGCGCGAGTTGTTACTCACGCGGACGCGGATCCAGTCGGGCTTTTTCAGCCGCTCAGCCGGCACCACCTTGATGGGGATGCGCGCGGTCTTTGCGCCACCCTTTTGCTTGATGGACGCGGCGGGCGGCGGGGCTTTGTCGAGGGTTGAACTCATGCGAGCTGGCGGATCATGTGTTGGGCGAGTTTCGCGCCGAGAAGTTCCGGTGTGTCGCGGACGCCGAGGTCGCGGGTTTGCGTGACGGCGAGGCCGGGATAACCGCAGGGGTCGATGGCCGCAAAGGGCGCAAGGTCCATGTCCACGTTAAGGGCAAGGCCGTGATACGCACAGCCGTTGCGGATTCGCAGGCCCAGCGCTGCGATCTTGGCGTCGCCGACGTAAACGCCCGGGGCTTCCGGGCGTCCGCGTGCGGCGATCCCGTAATCGGCGAGCGAGTCTATCACGGCGTTTTCCATGCGCCGGACCAGCGTCCGCACGCTTAAGGCCCGCCGGCGCAGGTCGAGCAGCAGGTAGAGCACCACCTGGCCGGGTCCGTGATACGTCACCTGTCCGCCGCGGTCGGAGCGCACGACGGGGATGCCGTTGTCGATGCGCGGCAGGTGCTCGGCGCGGCCGGCGATGCCTACCGTGTAGACCGGTGGGTGTTCGGTCAGCCACAGTTCGTCCGCACTGTTGGCGCTATCAGCACCGCGTTGCGCCGTGTAGGCCTGCATCGCCTGCCAGGTCGCCGCGTACTCGGTGCGACCGAGCGTACGCACCTTCGGCGCGGCCAGCGTGGGCGCGCGGCTGTCGGTACCGTGGTCGATCGCAAGGGCGGCGGCGGTCATGCGGCGACTATACCCCGCCCGGGTGACGGCCGAAAACCGGTGGTAAGCTCGCGCGCACTACCGATGATGCCGATCTTCTTCAGCGGCTGCCGCGCACGGGCCGCGCTGCTCGTTGCACTGGCACTGGCCGTGCCTGCGCCAGCCGCTGACGTGAAGCCGCCGCCGCTGATGAACGAAGCGGTGTTGCGGGTGCCGAAACCCGGCACCTTCGGCGTTGAACTCGAGACCACGGTGTTCCGGCCCGACGGTGACGGGCCTTTCCCGGTGGCCATCATCAATCACGGCAAGGCGTCGGGCGATCCGCTGTTTCAGGAGCGGGCGCGCTATACGGTGGCGGCCCGCGAGTTCGTCCGCCGCGGCTACGCCGTGGTGGTACCGATGCGGCAGGGCTTCGCCGGCAGCGGCGGGCGCTATGTCGACGGCGGCTGCAACATCGCCGGCAACGCGCGCTACCAGGCGGATGACCTCGAGGCCGCGGTGGGCTGGCTGCGCAAGCAGCCGTGGGCCGACACGACGCGCATGGTGGTGCTCGGCCAGTCGCACGGCGGTCTGACGACGCTGGCCTTCGGCACGCGCGAGACGTCCGGCGTGCGCGCGCTGATCAACTTCGCGGGTGGGCTGCGGCTGAAAAACTGCCAGTGGGAAGACGACCTCGTCAGCGCGTTCGGCACCTTCGGCGGCCGCGCCCGCGTGCCCTCGCTGTGGTTCTACGGCGAGAACGACAGCTACTTCGGGCCCGGACTCGTTTCCCGCATGTACGACGCGTACACTAAAACCGGCGGCAAGGCGAAGCTCGTGGCCTACGGGCCGTTCAAGAACGACGCGCACGGCATGTTCGGTTCGCGCGACGGTGTGTCGTTGTGGCTGCCGGAGGTCGAGCGTTTTCTGCAGGAGGCCGGCCTGCCGACCGCGGTGAGCGTCGCCGTCGGCGAAACGCCGCGTCCGCCGGCGAGCGGTTTTGCCGCCATCGATGACGCGCAGGCGGTGCCGTTCGTGCGCGACCCGGGCCGCAAGGGTTACCGTCTTTTTCTCGACCGCGGCGTGCCGCGCGCCTTCGCCGTCAGCCCGACCGGCGCCTGGGGATGGGCCTACGAAGGCGATGATCCGGCCGCGCGGGCGCTGGCCAGCTGCCAGCGCAACAGCAAGGAGCCCTGCCGTCTGTATGCGGTGGATGACGAGGTTGTGTGGGTCCGCTGAACGACCGAGTGCGGGACTGGACTTCGTCGGCCTTGGTCCGACTGGCGGCCACCGCGTGCAACGCCGCCAGCATCAGCTGGGGGCTGCTGATGCTGATGCTGGCGCACGACGGCTGGCGGGTGTACGCGCTCGCAACGTATGCGGCCGCCTACGGCGCGGTCAATCTGTGGCTGATCCTCCGCGGGGCCGGGCAGGCGGCCGCCGCCGGGCGCGGGCAGTGGGTACGTGTTGGGAGCACGCTGCTCAACCTGAGTCCACCACTGGTTTTCCTCGGGCTCGCACTCGCCGACGGCGGCGCCATGCTGGAGTGGGTGGGGGCGCTGCTGATGGCGCTGCCGGCCCTGCTGAATTGGCTGGCCGTGCGCGCGGCCCTGGAACCCGGCGCCGCGCGTTAAAGCACCATCACCACCATCGGGTGGTCGCACAGCTCGCGGTAGAGCGCGTCGAGCTGCTCGCGAGAAGTGGCGTTGATGGTGCAGGTGATGGAGAGATACTTGCCATGCTTGGAGGGCTTCATCTCCATCGTCTTCCCGTCGAAGTCCGGCGCGTGCCGGTTGACGATGTCCATCACGGTCTGCGCGAAGCCGGCGCGCGTCAGACCCATGACCTTGAGCGGGAATTCTGTCGGATACTCGATCAGCGATGGCGCGGTGGGCGGCATCGGTGGCACCGGAACTTGCGGGTCTGTCATGCGGCGCGCAACTGCAACTCCCGCTTGTAGTCCTGGTAGCCCTGCAGCACGCGCTTGAACGCGGGGCCGGGCTTGCCGTTGCCCACCGGACGGCCGTCGAGCGTGGTCGCCGCCAGCACTTCCTTGGTCGAGGAGGTGATCCACAGTTCGTCGGCGGTCTTCACTTCCGACTCGTGCACTTCGCGCACTTCCACCGGCAGGCCGGCATTGCGGGCGAGGTCGATGACCACGTCGTAGGTGATGCCGGGCAGGATGAGGTGGGTCTTCGGTGGCACCAGCACGATGCCGTTCTTCACCGCGAAGACGTTGGAGGAGGACGCTTCCGTGAGGTAGCCGTCGCGAAACATCACCACTTCGGCGGCGCCCGCCTCGACGGCCGCCTGCTTGGCAATGCAGTTGCCGAGCAGCGAGGTCGACTTGATGTCGCACTTGAACCAGCGGAAGTCGGTCATCGAAATGACCGATACGCCCTGCTCGACCTGCTCGCGGGACGGCACCTTGAGCGGACCCGTCATCATGAACACGGTGGGCTTGAGCCCGGCCGGGAAGGCGTGGTCGCGTTTCGCCACGCCGCGGGTCACCTGGTAATACACCGACTGGTCGCCGCCGCCGTTGCGGGCGACGAGATCGTGGGTGAGTTTGCTCCACTCGGCATCCGTGTGCGGATTCGGGATGCGGATCGCGTCCATGCTGTGCTGGAAGCGCCGGAAGTGCTCGGCCATGCGGAAGGGCACGCCGCCGTAGACCGGCACCACTTCGTAGACGCCGTCGCCGAAGATGAAGCCGCGGTCGAGCACCGGCACCTTCGCCTCGCTCATCGGGAGATAGTCGCCGTTCAGGTAAACGATGTCGCTGGCCATGGGAAAACTCCGTGAGGCGCCGTGAGGATGCACCAGTTTACCGGCTCTTGAACCACAGCCGAACCGTGTCCCACGCGCGGCCGAAAATGCCGGCCGGGGCCACGGCTTCGAGCGCGACGACCGTGTATTCAAGGAAAGGCTTGCCGTCGAGGGTCAGCCGCAGGACGCCGACTTTCTGCCCTGCCGCCACCGGGGCGATCAGCGGCTGCGTGCTTTCCATCTGCGCCACCACCCGTTCGTTCTGGCGTGCGGTGCCGGCGATGCCCTTGGGCAGCGCCACCCGCAGGTCGCTGGCAAAGCCGGCCTTGACGCTGCCGGCGGCGCCTTTCCAGACCGGCACGCTGGAGACCGGCTGCCCGGCCGCGTAGAACTTCACGTCGTCGTAGGACTGGAAGCCGTAGTTGATCAGCTTCTGGCTTTCGGTGGCGCGCGCCGATTCCGAGTCGGTGCCCAGCACGACGGAGATGAGCCGGCGCTCGCCGCGCTTCGCGGAGGTGACGAGGCAGTAGCCGGCAGCATCGGTGTAGCCGGTCTTCATGCCGTCCACTGCGGGGTCCGACCACAGCAGCCGGTTGCGGTTGGGCTGCGTGATGTTGTTGTAGCGGAATTCCTTGAGCGAATAGAGCGGGTAGTACTCCGGATAGTCGCGCACGATGGCGGCGGCCAGCAGCGTCAGGTCCCACGCGGTGGAGTAGTGCCCGCTGTCGGGCAGGCCCGTGGCGTTGGCGAAGCGCGTGTTCTGCATGCCGAGGCGCTGCGCCTCGCGGTTCATCAATTGCGCGAACGCCTCCTCGCTGCCGGCCACCAGCTCGGCCAGGGCGACGCTGGCATCGTTGCCCGACACCGCGATCATGCCGCGCACGAGATCGTCGACCGTCACCGGTCTTTTGGGCTCGATGAAGAGCCGCGAGCCCGTGGTTTTCCAGGCCCGCTCGGAGACGGTCACGCTCTGTACCGGCTGGATGCGTTTATCCTTCAGCGCGGCGAACACCAGATACGCCGTCATCAGCTTGGTCAGCGAGGCCGGTTCCACGCGCTCGTTCGCGTTGTGCGTGGCGAGCAGCAGGATCCGCGTGCGCTCGACGAAGTTGTCGA
>CAZXNF010000189.1:5623-7115 GCA_964641785.1 uncultured Streptomycetaceae bacterium
TGGCGGCGATGTAGGGGACGGTCGGCAGCGCGCCGAACGCAAGGGAGGAAACGAAAGTCAGGATCAGCGCAAGCAATGCGCGGCAAAGCGAAACGGAGAGGTTCATCAAGGCGCCGTAAAAAAAGCGCGATTATAGCCGTGCGTGCCCCCCGTGCCGGCCGCAGCGGGCGGCCCTGTGACTACTCGCTGTCGCGCAGCCGTCGCAGCGCCTCGCGGATGAACGCGAGCTGGCGTTTGAAGTTCACGCAGCCGTCGCAAATGGCGAGGTGCAGGCGCAGGCGCTGGCGCTGCCAGCCGCCGAGCGGCTGCTCGTGGGCGTGGGACAGGAGCCGGGCAGCATCCTTGCAGGTCAGTCGGATCATCGTGGTTTTTTGCGTCCGCCCAGATTGCCGAACCAGAGCGCCCCCAGGCATTCGCGCAGGCCGAGGCGCGCCCGGTGCAGTAGCACCCAGCAATTCGTCTGCGTGATGGCGAGCTCCTTACAGATCTCCTCGGTCGACAGCTCCATCATTTCCCGCAGCATGAAGGCCCGCGCGGTCTTGACCGGCAGGCGTTCCTGGCAGCGTTCGAGCACCGCCCAGAAGGCCTTGTTCTCGAAGGCCTCGTCCGGCTTGCCCCAGTCGGCGGGCATTTCCTTCCAGTGGCCGTCCGCATGGAACAGCGCGTCGATGGCGGCGTCCGGATCCTCGTCGGGTCCGGCCGGCAGCGGGGCCTCGCGTGCCTGCCGGCGCAGCTGGTCGATGATCTTGTGCTTGAGGATGCCGGTCAGCCAGGTGCGGAGCTGGGAACGGCCGGCGAAACCGGATTTGTTCTCGAGCGCCGCGAGCAGCGTTTCCTGCACCACGTCCTCGGCGGCGTCGGCCGCGCGCAACTGCAGGCGGGCATAGCGCAGGAGGTAGGGCCGGTGCTGCTCGAGCTCGGCGTGGCTGGGTGCGGGTTCCTGAGGCATGGCGGCGCCCAATGTAGTGGCGCGCCCGGCCGATAACAAGGGGCTTGAAATTTCCCGATTCGCGCCGACTTATCGGGCATCGGCGAGACGCCGGCCCTATCACCAGCTTAAGGAGACTGAACATGACAACCATTGCACGCTTTCGAGTGAACGATTCCTTCGACGACTTTTTCCGGGGCTTTTTCGCTGTGCCCGGGCGCGCGGACGCGCCGGCGCAGGCCGGGTTCCCCGTGGATGTCACGGAAGATGACAAGCAATACGTAGTACGCGCCGAAATCCCCGGCGTGAAGAAAGACGAGATCCAGGTGGAGATCGACGGCAACCAGGTCGCGATCAGCGCCGACGTGAAGCGGGAAGCCGAAGCCAGGGACGGCGACCGCTATCTGCGGCAGGAGCGCTACGCCGGCAAAGTCTACCGGGCCTTCGCGCTGGCGCAGGAAGTGGACGAGGCGCAAGCCACGGCGAAGTACGAAAACGGCGTCCTGGAACTGACGCTGCCGAAGAAGGCGGTGCCCGCCGCCAAGCGGGTGACGATCCAGTAAG
>CAZXNF010000190.1:0-7099 GCA_964641785.1 uncultured Streptomycetaceae bacterium
TCACCGCAACTGGACTTGCCGCGCTGATCAAGGCGCGGCCCCTGCCGTTTGCGCTGCTTACAGGCGGGGGCCGGGAACGGAGGGCGGCAGGGTGTCGAGTACGACCGGCCGTGCCGCCGGTTGCGTCTGACCGGCGGCCTTCAGTTTGTCGATTTCGCTGCGCAGGTGCGCGATCGTCCAGCCCGACCTGATCACCGCGGGCGTGGTGACGAGCGCCACAATGATCGCGCCGAGTGCCAGCGCCAGCATCAGCACCATCGCCAGTGAACTGTCGAAGCGCCAGACGAGGAAGGTGACCGTGACGGGCACATTGTTCTGCAGCGCGAAAGCGACACCGCCGATCGCCACCAGGATGCCCAGTATCACCATCAGTTGCATGTCGGCGCCTAAAGAAAATGGCCTGCTTGAGCGGAACAATCGGGAGCATGCCGGGTGTCGTCACCACCGGTTTGAATTTTAGCGACAAGCGCATGTTTTGACGCGTTCATACTATCACTCCATCGTGACGGGTCGCCTGTCCGCCGTTTTCATGCCGCTCACTTCTCGCAGACCCGTTTGGCCACCGCACCGATCGTCAGCCCCTGAACGAACACCGAAAACAGGACCACGGAGTAGGTCAGCATGACGATGATTTCACTCGAAGGGCTGACCGGAATCGACAGGGCCAGTGCGACCGAGATGCCGCCGCGAACGCCGCCCCACGTGAGCAGCGGGGCCGATCCTGCGGGGAGGTCGAACCAGCGGGGCAGGGCCAGGACCGGCACGCCGACCGTCAAGGCCCTTGCGGACAGCGTGATCGCGATGACGATCAGCGACGCCGCGACCGAGTGGTCCGGAAACGCGATGAGAACGATCTCCAGACCCAGGAAGACGAACAGGACCGCGTTGAGGATTTCGTCAATGAGCTCCCAGAAGATGTCCAGATGACCGCGCGTCCTGGCCGACATGGAGAATTCCCGTCCGTGATTGCCGATGAGCAATCCCACCACCACCATGGCAATAGGGCCCGAGATATGCAGGGCGTTGGCCAGCGCGTAGCCGCCCATGACGGTGGCGAGCGTAATGAGAATCTCGATCTGGTAGTTGTCGATATCCTTCAGCATGCGGTTCACCACGGACCCCAGCAGCAGCCCGAACAAGGCGCCACCTACCGCTTCCCGGCCGAACAGCGTCAAGGTATCGCCCACCGACGGCTGCCCACCCTGGACGGCGATATCGAGGAGGAGGATGAACAGCACGACGCCGACGCCGTCGTTGAACAACGATTCCCCGACGATCGTGGTCTCCAGTTTCTTGGGGACGTTGACCGACTTGAGGATGCCGAGCACGGCGATCGGGTCGGTGGGCGAGATGAGCGCGCCAAACAACAGGCAGTAGATGAGGGGCAACTGGATGCCGGCGAACGGGAGCAGGTACCAGACCGCGAATCCGACAAGGAGCGTCGAGGCGATGGTGCCGATGATGGCGAGCCCGCCGATCTGCCAGAACTGGTTCTTCAGCTTGTTCAGATCGACATGCAGGGCGCCGGCGAACAGCAGGAAGGACAACATGCCCTGCATCAGCGTCGCGGTGAAATCCAGCGATCGAAGCGCCGATTCTTCGTAGGCCTTGAACGCGGGGAAGCCCAGCCAGTCGAGGCCGATGACCAGCATAGACAGTATGAGCGCGCCGGCCATGACGCCGATGGTGGTGGGCAGCTTCGTGTACCGGTAATTGAAGTACGCGAAGATGGCGGTCAGGACCAGCAGCAGCGCGACAAGGTTGAACATGGTGAAATCGCGCATCCACGACGGGGCAGGGGTCGTGCGAATGTAATGGATGCGATGATTTCGCGCCATGGCGCGGGATGGCGGGCGTGCGATGGGCGCAGGCGGGTTACATAACCCTGTGACGATCGCGCGCAAGGGTACTTCCTACCCCCACCCTGGCCCTCCCCCTGCGATGGGGAGGGAATAAAACGCCTCCCCCCTCCGAGGGGGAAGGCGGGGGTGAGGGTGCGGCGTGTCACACAGTAAAGTAAAGATCAATAAGCAGAAGGGGCAAGCAAGGATGGAATACGACTACGACCTGTTCACGATCGGCGCGGGCTCCGGCGGCGTACGCGCGAGCCGTTACGCTGCGAATTACGGCGCCCGCGTCGCGATCGCCGAGGAGCGCTACTTGGGCGGCACCTGCGTCAACGCCGGTTGCATCCCGAAAAAGCTGTTTGCCTACGCGGCGCATTTCCGGGATGAACTGGAAGACGCGAAAGGGTACGGCTGGAGCGCTGGAACACCCGCATTCGACTGGCCTGCGCTGGTGGCGAACAAGGACCGGGAGATCGCGCGGCTGAACGCCGCGTACGAGACCACCCTGAAGGCAGCGGGCGTGAAGATCATCCGCGCCCGGGCCACGGTCGTCGACCCGCACACCGTGGCGGTCGATGGGCGCCACGTGACCGCGCGGTACATTCTGATCGCGACCGGCGGGTGGCCGGTCAAACCTTCGATCCCGGGGGCCGCTCTGGGGTTTACTTCGAATGAAGCCTTTCATCTGGCCGGGTTGCCGGCGCGGATCGTGATCGTCGGCGGTGGCTACGTGGCGGTCGAGTTCGCCTCGATCTTTCACGGGCTGGGGGTGGAAACCACCCTGGTTTATCGCGGGGAACGCCTGCTCAAGTCGTTTGACGCGGACCTGGGGACCTTCCTCAGCGAACGGATGCGGGAGAAGGGAATACGCGTGCGCTTCAAGAGTGACATTGCCGCGATCGCCGGGAATGCGCCGCTCACCGCAACGCTGATGGACGGTACTGCGCTCGACTGTGATGCCGTCATGCTGGCGACCGGGCGCGCGCCCAATGCAGGCGGCCTCGGGCTGGAACGCGCGGGGGTCAGGCTTTCCGACAGCGGGGCGGTAGTGGTGGATGCGGATTACGGGACGAACGTGCCCTCGATCCACGCCATCGGCGACGTGACCGACCGCGTGCTGCTGACGCCGGTGGCGATCGCCGAGGGCATGGTGGTTGCGGACAAGCTGTTCCGCGCGGGCGGACGGTCCGTGTCCTACGAGAACATCCCGACGGCCATCTTCAGCAATCCGAACGTCGCTACCGTCGGCTTGTCGGAAGCGCAGGCGCGCGCACGCGGCCTGGAGATCGCCGTGTTCAAGTCGGTCTTCAAGCCGCTCAAGCAGACGCTGAGCGCGCGGGCCGAGAAGATGCTGATGAAGCTCGTGGTCGGGAAGGCCGGCGGGCGCGTCCTCGGCATGCACATGGTCGGACCCGATGCGGGCGAGATCATTCAGGGGTTTGCCGTCGCCATGAACTGCGGCGTCACCAAGTCCCAGCTTGATGCCACGATCGGCATCCACCCGACCATGGCGGAGGAGTTCGTGACGATGCGGGAGGCTGTCGCCTGAGGAGAGTCTGCGGCCAGCCGAGCCGCACGCTGACCTGCTTTTGTGCGTTTCGCCGGCACCATGCCAACGGGAGCGCTGGGCTCTAGCATATGACTTGGCATAGGCTGAGAGCCCGAGATGGAATCCGGACGCAAGGTGCGGTTGTTTCGCAATGGCAGCAACCAGACTATCCGCATCCCGCGGGAGTTCGAGCTTCCGGGAAGCGAGGCGCGGCTCCGCAAAGAAGGCGATTCGCTGATCATCACCCCTGTCAAGGAACGCTCGCTGCTCGCTACACTCAAGGCGCTGCGCCCGATCCGCGAGGAGTTCCCGCGCATCAAAGAGCTCCCGGCCGAGCGGGTGATACTTTGAGCGGGCAGGCTGTGCTGCCTTACCGCTATCTGCTCGGTACCAATATCGTGTCCGATCTGGTGCGCAATCCGCAGGGCGCCGTCACCCGCGCATCGCCCGCGTCGGCGAAGACAAAGTCTGCACGAGCATCATCGTCGCCTGCGAGTTGCGTTACGGCGCGGAGAAGAAGGGTTCAGCCAGACTCAGCGCGCAGCTCGAGCAGATTCTGTCGGTCCTGCCCGTGCTTCCCCTGGCGGGAGAAGCCGATCGTCATTACGGGAAGATTCGCGCTGAACTCGAGCGCAAGGGCACTCCCATCGGCCCTCACGACATGCTGATCGCGAGCCACGCGCGGGCGGCCGGGTTGACCCTGGTAACGAACAACCTCGGCGAGTTCAAGCGCATCGGTAAATTGAAGCTGACCGACTGGTTGTAGCGAGCGTCATCGCCGCGGGACACGATCACGACCACGCTCAGTCCAGCCGCACGTTCACCTGCTTCTGCACGTCCCGCCAGCGCACATCCTCGGTCTGCAGGAACTTGAGGAATTCCTCGGGCGTGCCGGGCGTGGGATCGAAGGTCTGCGCGACGAAGCGCTCCTTGAGGTCGGGCGCGGCGAGCGCCTTGTTGATCTCGCGGTTGAGCGTGGCGACCACGGCCTTCGGCGTGCCGGCGGGGGCGAGCATGCCGTACCACTGGAACGACACGAAATCCTTCACGCCGGATTCGACGAAAGTCGGCACCGTGGGCAGCAGCGGGTGGCGCGTCGCGCTGGAGATCGCCAGCGGCTTCAGCCGGTTCGTTCTGATGAATACCATGGAGGCCGGAACCGCATTCATCACCAGCGGAATCTGGCCCGCCACGGCATCGGCCAGCGAGGGCCCGCCGCCTTTATAGGGCACGTGGTTGAGCGTCAGCCCGGTCTTGAGGTGCAGCCATTCATAAAGCATGTGCGGGCCGCTCGCCAGCCCGCTGGAGCCCATCGCGAGTTTTTCGGTCTGCGCCTTCGGCATCGCCAGCAGTTCCTTCAGGTTGTTGGCGCTGAACGACGGATGCGCCATCAGGGTCTGCGGCGAGGTGGCGATCAGGTTGATCGGCACAAAATCCTTGATCGCGTCGTACGGCGGCTTGGCGTAAACGAGCGGGTTGATGGTGTGCGGCGCGTCCGCAAGAATGATGGTGTAGCCGTCGGCCGGCGCGCGCGCAGCGAGCTGCGTGCCGATCAGGCCGGTGGCGCCGGGACGGTTGTCGATGACGAAGGTCTGGCCCAGCGCGTCGGTGAGTTTCTGCCCGATGGCGCGGCCGGTGATGTCGGAGCCGCCGCCGGGCGGGTAGGGGACGACCATGCGGACCGGACGCGAGGGATAGGTCTCCGCAGCGTGTGCCACTGCTGCGGGCAGCAGGCTTGCGGCGGCGAGTGCAGCGAACAGGCGGGTAGCTCTGTGCATGGAGGTCTCCGGGAAGGTAGGGGTGCGCGGATCGAGGTGGCGGGTTGCTAGGGAGGCGTCGGAATGTCGATGGTGGCGGGCACGACGGGTGGCTGCACCCGCTGGCGCAGGAACCGGATGTCGCCGTAATAGGCGGAGGCGTTCTCGCGGGTGTTGTCGGTGTCCGTCATGATGCCGATGGCGATGATGCGGCCCGGTTCCTCGCCGAAGGCGCGGCGGAAGTCGTTGTAAACGTTGCGCGTGACTTCCTGCCAGGCGCCGAGTTTTTCGCTGCCGCTTTCGGCGACGATCATCTTGATGCGCGAGGTGTGCGCGTTGGGAATCACGTTGCCGCGGGGCACGCGGTTCTCCCAGATGTACATGAGCGTGGCGTAGGGGAGCTGCTGTCCGGACACCAGTCTGACGTTGCCGAAGAAGGCCTGTTCGTCCATCGGCAGGGAGCTGATGTCACCCGCGAAGCTCACGACCAGCCGCGCGGGGGCGTCCTCGGTGGCGCGCTTGGTGTTGTCGGCCTTGGCGATCAGCTCGTTCACCCTCCAGTGCCAGTGCAGGTAGGGGAACTCCGTGGGGTCGATGTTGACCGGATGGACGAGTCCCGACGCGGCGTCCGTCGCCCGCGCCCGGATCACGGTCTTGCCATCCACGTCGATCAGCCGGTATTCGGTGGGGCGCTTGAAGCGCGCGAAGGTCCACGGCTTCCAGCCGGCGGGTGCGACGTCGCCGGGGGTATTCCACGAGAAACTCCGCACATAGGGGAGCGCCACCGAGTCGGGCTCCGGCGTGGTGGCGCAGCCGGCGGCGAGGAGGGCGACCGCCAGTGCGGCGACGAGCGCGGACAGGGAGAAGCGGGAGGCGGTCATGGCGCGCGGATTCTAACCGACCTGCGCTACCGGCGGTCCGCCGGGGCCGCCAGCGCGAGCGAGGCTGCTTTCACGACGGATTCCCTGCCGATTCCAGTGCCGCGCTTACTGCATGAACCAGCCGTGGCTGACGACGATGGACTGGCCGGTGAGCGCGTTGGACGGGAAGGCGGCGAGGAAAAGGGCGGTCTCGGCGACGTCGTCCACCGTCGTGAATTCGCCGTCGACCGTCTCCTTCAGCATGACGTTCTTGATCACTTCCTGCTCGGAAATACCGAGTGCCTTGGCCTGCTCGGGGATTTGCTTTTCGACCAGCGGGGTGCGGACGAAGCCGGGACAGATGACGTTGGCGCGGATGCCGTGCTCGGCGCCTTCCTTGGCGACGACTTTCGCCAGCCCGATCAGCGCGTGCTTGGCGGCGACGTACGGGGCCTTCAGCTTGGAGGCTTCCTTGGAATGCACGGAGCCCATGTAGATGATGCTGCCGCTCTTTTGTTTCACCATCTGGCGCATGGCGGCGCGCGTGGTGAGGAAGGCGCCGTCGAGGTGGATGGCCAGCAGCTTTTTCCACTTGGCGAATTCGAATTCGACGATGGGCGCGACGATCTGGATGCCCGCGTTGCTGATCAGCACGTCAAGCGCGCCGAAGGTGGCGATGACCTTGGCGATGCCGGCGTCCACCTGCGCTTCGTCCGAGACGTCCATCGCCACACCGATGGCGCGCTTGCCCGTCGGGTCGAGTTCGCGCGCGGTGGTTTCAGCGGCCTTGAGGTCGAGGTCGGCGATGGCGACTTTTGCACCCTCGCGCGAGAAGACGATGGCGATTTCCTTGCCGATGCCGCTGGCGGCGCCGGTGATGACGGCAACTTTGTCCTGGAGACGCATGGGAGTCCTTTCGAGGAGGCTATTGAACTTTACTTACTGTGGTGATACGTGTTGCCCCCATCCCAACCTTCCCCCCGGAGAAGGGTGGGGCCCCTTCTCCCCACCAGCAGGGGAAGGAGAGAAGTGACTTCGTGGGAACGATTGCCCCCCATCCCGGCCTTCCCCCCGGAGAAGGTGGGG
>CAZXNF010000191.1:0-7067 GCA_964641785.1 uncultured Streptomycetaceae bacterium
CCTCGACACCCGGCCCGGCGCGATGGCGCAGGGCGCAAACCGCCACGAGCGCGCGGTCGCCTTCTACCGCGAAGCCGAACGCCTCGCCCGCTCGCGCGGCTGGACCTTCGGCTGGCAGCTCTACATCGTGCCCGGTGCCGGCCACAGCGCGAGGGAGATGTTCGCCGCCAGCCCGGCCAGCACCGCGATCGCCGAACGCCTGCGGCCGCGCTGAATCACGCCGCCGCCTTCAGCATCGATGTCACCGCGGCCGGAAACAGCCGCCAGCACCGACCGCTCGACAAGGGCTTGTTTCTCCACACTGCCGGCGGCCTACTACCCGTTTGCGCGTTGCCGGCCGCTGTCTCCGGCGCTCGCACTTATCCGGCGAGCCACCCCTCGACGCGTGCAGCGAACGCCAGCAAACCCGCGTCTCCGGCGCGCGGGCCAACCCATTGTGCGCTGGAGGGCAAGGCCGCGATCGCCCCGGGAATCGGCAGCGCCAGCGCGGGCAGGCCAGCGCGATTAAATGGGCGCGTGAATGTCAGCAGCGCGCTGGTAAAACCCACCTCATGGCCGTTGAACTCCACCGTTCGCGCCATCACCGGCGGCGCGAGTACCGGCAGGGTGGGCAGGAGCAGCACATCTACCGCGTCGAACAGACGTTCCAGCGCCAGCGTCACCGCGCCGCGCGTCCGCATGGCTTGGGCGTAACGCGCATCGGCAATCGTCGCGCCCGCCCGAAAGCACTCGCGCAGGGACGGCGGCAGACGCTCCCCGTCGCGCGCCATGACCGGCGCCCACGCCCGCGCCGCTTCGTAGAGAAAAATCACCTCGTGCGCGTCGTCGAGCAGCGCGTCCGCCGGCAGCGCCACCTCGACCAGTGTGACGCCGCGACACGTCAACACCTCCAGCGCGGCCCGCAGGCCCGCTGCGACCTCCCGCGCGGCGACATCGATCGCTTCGCGCACCACGCCCACGCGCGGCGCGGACGCCCACGGCGCGCCATCGACGAGCCCCGGGTCCAACACCGCATGAATCGCCCGCACGTCGTCGACGCTGCGCGCGAGCGTGCCAACGTGATCGAGCGACGGCACCAGCGCCCGCACGCCAGCGACGGGCACACGGCCAAACGTCGGCTTGAAGCCAACCACGCCGCAACAGGCCGCTGGAATCCGCACGCTGCCGCCAGTATCAGTACCGAGCGCCGCATCGCAGAAGTCCGCCGCCACCGCGACGGCCGCACCCCCGCTCGAACCGCCCACGGTGCGGTCGGGAATCCGCGGATGCTGCACGGTGCGAGTGCGCACGCCCATGCCACCGCGATCCGTGGCGCCTACGCCGACGACGATAGCCCCCGCGGCGCGCAGCCGCGCGACGGCAAGCGCATCGACAGCCGGGCGGTAGTCCGCAAAAAGGTCGAGGCCGCCCCGACATACCGCGCCGGCGGTGTCGATAAGATCCTTGATGACGACTGGAATGCCCGCGAGCGACAGCGCCGCGCGGGCCCCCGGCGGCAAAGCATCGATCCTGGCCGCCGCCGCCAGCGCGGAGGTCACGGTAACGTCGGTCAGCGCCTGTAGGCGCCCGTTCCGGGCCGCGATGCGGGCGAGCGCTGTCTGGATCAGATCGAGCGCGCTCAGCCGTCCGCTGGCGACGCCCTGCGCCCGGGCGGCGATGCCCTCGTTCACCGCTGGTCGCGGAACGAATCCATCATCGCCTTCTGCTGGCCGCCATCGATCTCGATCATGGTGCCGTTGACGAAATGCGCGAGGTCGGAGGCGAGATACGCCACCAGATTGGCGACCTCTTCGGTTTCCGCGATGCGGCCTAGCGGAATGCTGCGTGGCGCGAGCTGATCGGCCTCCGCGTACGACAATTTCATGTCGCGCGCCATCGCCTTCACGAGGCCGTCCCAGCGCTCGGTGCGCACCGGCCCGGGGTTTACCGCGCAAAAGCTGATGTTGTGCTTGCCGTACTGCATGGCGAGCGCCCGGGTCATGTTCTGGCCGGCCGCGTTGGCGGCGCCCGGCGCGATCTCCCAATAAGATTCTTTCACGCCATCGTTACCGATCAAATTCACGATCCGCCCCTTCTTCTGCTTCACCATGTACGGCAGTGCCGCCTTGGTGCAGCGCACGTAGCCCATGAACTTGAGCTGCAGGGCGAGCGCCCAGTCGTCCTCGGTCAAGTGCTCGATCACGCCCCCCGGCGCTGCGCCGGCGTTGTTCACGAGAATGTCGATACGGCCGAAGTGCGCGGCCGCGGTGTCGACGAAGTTCTGCGCAGCGGCCGCCTGCGTAAGATCGGCGGTTACGGCCAATACCTCGCGGCCGGAGGCCTGGCGAATGTCTTCTGCGGCGGCAGCCAGCCGCCCGGGCTCGCGCGCGCAGAGCGCCACGTCGCAGCCTTCCCGCGCCAGCACCAGCGCGATAGCTTTGCCGATGCCCATGCTGGCGCCGGTGACCAGCGCCTTCTTGCCGAGCAGTTTCAGATCCACGAAAACGTCTCCACTGCGCGCCCGATTGCCGTCCGGGTTGGTCCCGATAGACGGCGCGCGTTAAGTAAAATGATAACGAGTTTCTATATTCCGATAAGGCTAACCTGCGCTATAGTCATGCGTCAACGGTCGCCTATGCCCCCATGTCCGCCCCTCGCCGTCAGCGTCCTGTCCGTCGCGTCCCCGCGGGGGGATCCACCGCTCCCACGCGGCCCCTGCAGCGGGCCACTCGCGGCGCTGTAGCCGACCGCATCCCCGGGGCGGCCAGTTCGCGCAAGGTTCTGCAGATGCTGCGCTGGTTCGACGCTGCACGCCCGGTCGCCACAGTGGAAACGTTGGCGCTTGCCGTCGGCGTCCCCTTGTCGAGCGCGTATCGTTACGTGGCGCTGTTGCGGGAGGTCGGCCTGGTGATGGACGACGGGCAGGGCAACTACCATCTGTCGCCGGAGGTAATCCGTCTCGCGCGTGCCGCGCAGGCCGCCTTCCGCCTCACCGCGCTCGCCCGCCCGGCCATGGAACGACTTCGCGACCAGGCCGGTGAAACCGTCCTGCTGGTGCGGCGCGTGGGCGACCGCGCGGTGTGCATCGAGCGGGCCGTGTCCGCGCAGCCGGTGCGGCTGTCGTTCGAGGTCGGCGCCGCTTTCCCCCTGCATCGCGGCGCGGCGCCCAAGCTGCTGCTGGCGCACCTGCCCGCTGACGAGCGCGCCGCTTATCTCAAACACGCCGCGCAAACCGATCCTACCCTGCGGGGCGCCAACGGCGCTCTCGCCCGCGGGCTCGCGCGCATCCAACGCGCTGGCTGGGCCGAAAGCCGCGCCGAGATTACCCCCGACGTGTGGGCGGTAGCGGCGCCGGTCACGCAGGGCGACCGCGTTGTCGCCGCACTCTCGATCGCGGGGCCGGTCTACCGGCTGAACGCGCGCGCACGTGTCCGCCTGATCGTCTCGACGCGGCAAGCCGCCGCCGATATCACGGCCCGTCTGTCCGCCGTCCGGATTTAGCCATCGACTGGAGACCGCCATGTCATTCATCCGCCTGCTGTCAAGCCTTTACCTGTTGTGCTGCTGCGCCGCCGCGCACGCGCAAAGCTACCCGGTCAAGCCGATCCGTCTGATCGTGCCTTTCGGCCCCGGCTCCACGGCGGACATCATCGCGCGCGTAATGGGCGTCAGCATGTCGAAGGAGTTGGGGCAGCAGATCATCGTCGACAACCGCCCCGGCGCGGCCGGCACGATCGGCGCCGCCGAAGCGGCCCGCGCTGTGCCGGACGGCTACACGCTGGTGCTGGGCACCGTCGCGAGCCATGGCACCGGCGCACTCATGATGTCGAACGTGCCGTTCGACCCGGTGAAGGATTTCCAGGCGGTCACACTGATCACGATCGCTCCCAGCATCATCGCGGTGCACTCTGCCGTGCCGGTGAAAACCGTCAGGGAACTGGTGGAACTCGCGCGCCGTGACCCGAGCCTCAACTTCACCTCGGCCGGCACCGGCACCACCGCCCACCTCGCCGGTGAGTTCCTGAATCTGCGGATGCAGGTGAAGATCACGCACGTACCGTACAAGGCCGCGGGCCAGGCGGTCAGCGATTTTGTCGGCGGGCACATTCCCATCATGATCTATCAAGTGCCCGCGCTGCGCCCCTTCATCGACAGCGGCAAGATCCGCCCGATCGCGGCGACTTCGCTCAAGCGCATTCAGAGCCTGCCCACCGTCCCGACAGTGGCTGAAACGCTGATTCCCGGCTACGACTTCAGCGCGTGGTTCGGCGTGATGGCGCCCGCCGGCACGCCGCGTCCGGTGATCGAACGGCTACACAAGAGCATCCTGCTCGCGATGGAAAACCCCGAGTTGAAACAGCAGTTCGTCAACCAGGGCCTCGAAGCCGTCGGCACGGGTCCGGACCCGTTTCAGGACTTCATGCGCGGCGAGTTGCCGCGCTGGCGCGACATCATCCAGAAAACCGGCGCGAAAGCCGAGTAGGACGCGCACCGTGGCGGCCTTCGTTCTGGTCCACGGCGCGTGGCATGATCCGCGAGTGTGGGCGCGCGTCGCGCCCGCGCTGCGCGGTGCCGGGCACACCGTTGAAACCCCCGATCTCCCCGGCAACGGCCGCGACGGCCGCCCGGCGGCCGCGATCTCGCTCGAGGTGTACACGGACGCCATCGCGGCGGTGGTGTCGGCGCAGACCGCGCCCGTGGTCCTGGTCGGTCACAGCATGGCCGGGATCGTCATCTCCACCCTCGCCGAGCGCCTGCCCGAGCGGATCGCCAAGCTGGTCTATCTTGCCGCCTTTCTGTTGCCGGACGGCGTATCTATCCTGTCGTTTTACGAACGCTATGCCACCCCTGACATGCAGGGGGCACGTCAGGCCCTGCGGCTGTCGGCCGACAAAACCAGCTCGAGCATCGAACCTGCGGATGCGCGGCGTTTGTTCTTCAACACCTGCTCCGAGGCCGACGCCAAAGCCGCCTCGATGCATCTCACGCCGCAACCCGCACAGCCGCGGCGCGATACCGTGCGCATCACGCCGGGAAAATGGGGGCGCGTGCCGCGCGTGTACTTCGCGACGCTACGCGATCAAACCGTGTTCCCCGCGCTCCAGCAACTCATGTACGGCGAATTGCTGCCGACACGCGCGGTGGCCTTCGACACGGACCATTCGCCTTTTTTCTCCGCTCCCGAGCGGCTGGTCGCCGCCCTGATGACGGAAGCCTGAGCGTTTCCGCGTGAAGCCGCCCGCTTTCGACTACGCCGCCCCGGACACCCTCGCCGAGGTGCTCGCGCTGCTCGCCCGGCACGGCGACACCGCCAGACCGCTCGCGGGCGGCCAAAGCCTGGTCCCCGTGCTCAATCTGCGGCTGGCGAGCCCCGGCCTGCTGGTTGACCTAAACCGTGTCACCGAATTGCGCGGCATCCGGGTCGACGCGACCGGCACGCTGATCATCGGCGCGACCACCCGGCACCGCGCGGTGGAACTGTCCCCCGAGGTCGCGCGCTGCAATCCGCTGCTCGCTGCCGCGATGCCGTGGATCGCGCACGTGCAGATTCGCAACCGGGGCACGCACGGCGGCAGCCTCGCGCATGCCGATCCATCGGCGGAGTTACCCGCCGTGGCGCTTGCCAGCGACGCCGAACTGGAGATCGCGGGTCCGTCCGCCACGCGCCGCGTCGCCGCCAACGCTTTCTTCCAGGGCCTGTTCGCCACCGCGCTGGGGGCCGGCGAACTGCTGGTCGCGGCGCGCTATCCCGCGTGGCCGGCGCGCCGTCGCTGCGGCTTTATCGAGGTCGCGCGCCGTCACGGCGACTACGCCATCGCCGGCGTTGCAGTCACGGTTGACATCGACGAATCCGCCAGCGTGACCGCCACCCGCGTCGTGCTGTTCGGCGTGGGCGACGCCCCGCAACGCGCGCACGCCGTGGAAGCCGGTCTCGCGGGGGCCCCCCTGAGCGCCGCGACGATCCACCGGGCCGCCACACACGCCGCGGACGGACTCGATGCGCGCTCGGACCTCCACGCTAGCGCCGAGTATCGGCGCGAACTCGCGGTCGTCCTCACCCGCCGCGCGCTGGAACAAACCCTGGCGCCGCGACGCGCCGACGCGACATGAGCGCCACCTGCCGCATCCGGTTGACCGTCAACGGACTGCCGGTGATGGCCGCGGTCGAACCGCGCCTGCTGCTCGCGGACTTCCTGCGCGAGCGCCTCGAGCTGACCGGAACGCATCTCGGCTGCGAACACGGCGTGTGCGGCGCCTGCACCGTGCTGCTCGACGACGCCGCCGTGCGCGCGTGCCTACTGTTCGCGGTGCAGACCGACGGCGCAAACATCACCACCGTCGAAGGGCTTGCGCCGGATGGCCGTCTGAGCGCGTTGCAGGAATGCTTCCGCGAGAGGCACGCCTTGCAATGCGGCTTTTGCACGCCCGGAATTCTGATCACGGCGCACGCGCTGCTCGTGGAGAATCCCACACCCACCCGCGCGCAGGTGCGGCACGCAATCTCCGGACACCTGTGCCGCTGCACCGGTTACGTCCCCATCGTCGATGCCATCCTGGCCGCCGCGGCCCGCCTGGCCGCGAACGCGTGAACGCGCTCGACCCCGCACCCTGGATCGGTCGCGCACTGCAGCGCACGGAGGACGCACGCTTTCTGACTGGCGCGGGCTGCTTCATCGACGACCTGAAGCGGCCCGGCCTGCTGCATGCCGTGGTCGTGCGCAGTCAGCATGCCCACGCGCGGATCAACGGCATCGACGCGGCGGCGGCGCGCGCGCTGCCTGGTGTGGCGGCGGTCTACACTTTTGAGGACATCCGCGCACTGGCGTCGCCCATTCCGCTGCGCCTCGGGCCGCTGCCCGGACTGGAACGCTGCCTGCAGCAACCGCTCGCCGACGACCGCGTGCGCTACGTCGGCGAACCCCTGGCGCTGGTCGTCGCCGACAATCGCTATACAGCGGAAGACGCGCTGGACCACGTGCAGGTGGACTACGATGCGCTCGATCCGGTGGTCGACGTGCATGCCGCGCTGACCGACCGCTCGATATTGCATGCCACCGCCGGCACCAACGTCGGCGCGCGCTACACGG
>CAZXNF010000192.1:0-7059 GCA_964641785.1 uncultured Streptomycetaceae bacterium
TCATCGACAATCGCGCCGGCGCCAACGGCATCGTCGGCAGCGACATCGTCGCCAAGGCCACGCCGGACGGTTACACGTTGCTGGTGCAGGCCTCGATCTTCGTCATCAATCCGCTGTTCCTGAAGAACGTGCCGTACGACGTGCAGAAAGATTTCACGCCGATCTCGAACATCGGCTCGGTGCCGCTGCTGGTCACCGGCCACCCCAGCGTGCCCGCCGCCAATCTGCGCGAGTTCATCGCGCTGGTGAAGGCGACGCCGGGCAAGTACACCTTCGCCACCTCGGGGCTCGGCTCCGCGGGGCATTTGTCCGAGGAAATGATCAAGCGTCAGGCCGGGATCCCCGACCTGCTGATCGTGCCCTACAAGGGCGCCGGGCCCGCGCTCACGGATCTGATTGGCGGCCAGGTCAGCGCGATGATCGATCCGCTGCCTTCGTCTTATCCGCACGTGAAATCGGGGCGCCTGCGCGCGCTGGCGGTCACCAGCGCCAAGCGCGTCCCGTTCATGCCCGATGTGGCGACCGTGGCCGAATCGGGCATCCGCGGCTTCGACATGGTGTCGTGGTACGGGCTGTGGGGTCCGCGCGGCGTGCCCAAGGACGTGACGGCGAAGCTGACGGCGGAGTCCGCCAAGGCCGTGCGCGCCCCGCTGGCCGTCGAGCGCTTGGGCGAACAGGGCTTCGAACCGGTCGGCGGCAGCCCGGACGCCTTCGCGAATTTCATCGCGGTCGAAATCGAGCGCTACGCGAAGGTCGTCAAGGAGGCGAACATCAAGGCGGAGTGAACCCCGCAGCTTGCAAAACGCCCGGATAGGCGCCGCGTTCCACCAGCCATCCGCGCGGAAATTGAAAGGTTTGGACGGCGGCCCCGACCCAGCAGAGTCCATTACCTCATCGGGAGACCTCACATGGGCTCAGCCACTCGCCTCGCAAGCGCCGTGATCGGCACATTCATCGCCGGCCTGATGTTCTTTTTCAGCGTCACGGCATCCGGCGGCGACTTTTTTGAACCCGGCGGCCTGGCCATTCGCGGCTACGACCCGGTCGCCTATTTCACGGACAACAAGGCGGTTAAGGGGGCGGAGAACTTCACCGCCCAATACAAAGGTTCGCAATTCCGTTTTGCAGCGGAGGCGAATCGTGCCGCGTTCACCGCGAACCCCGAGCGCTATGCGCCGCAATATGGCGGCTTTTGCGCCTACGCCGTCGCGCTCGGCAACAAGGCGCCCATCGATCCCGCGGCGTTCACCATCGTGGACAACAAGCTTTATCTCAACTACAACAAGCCCACCGAGGTCCTGTGGCGCAAGGATATCCCGGGCTACATCGCCAAGGCGGACAGGAACTGGCCCGAGGTGCAGCGCAAGCCGAATCCGAAGGACAACTAGAACGTGCCGGGATAACTTCCGCCATCTACCAGCAGGTTCTGGCCGGTGATGTAGCCAGCGTGCGCCGAGCACAGAAACGCGCAGTAAGCCCCGAACTCGCCGGGCTCGCCGTAGCGCTTGGCCGGGGTGTTCGCCGCCCGTTCCGCCCACACCTGTTCAAAGGTCTTGCCGCCCGGATGCGCCATCCCATGCAGGTGCCGGCGCTGGCCGTCCGTCGCGAAAATGCCGGGCAGCAGGTTGTTGATGGTCACGTTGTGCTGTACCACCTGTCGCGCCAGCCCGCCGGTGAAGCCGACGAGTCCGGAACGAGCACCATTCGACAGCCCCAGTTCAAGCTGCGGTATCTTTACACTGCGCGAGGCAATATTGAGGATGCGGCCGTAGCGCCGCGCGATCATGCCGTCGACGGTCGCGCGGATCATGGCGATGGGACCCAGCATCATCGCATCGAGCGCCGCCAGCCAGTCGTCGCGGGTCCAGTCGCGGAAATCCCCGGGCATGGGTCCGTCAGCGTTGTTGAGAAGGATGTCCGGCTGCGGGCACGCCGCGAGCGCCGCGGCGCGCCCCGTTTCGGTCGTGATGTCGGCAACCACGTGGCCGGCATCCCGGCCGCTGTCCTTGCGGATGGCGGCGACCGCCTGCACGAGGGTCGCCTCGGTGCGCGCCGCGAGCGTCACGTGCACCCCCTCGCGGGCAAGGGCCAGCGCGCAGGCATGCCCCAGTCCGCGGCTCGCGCCCCACAGGAGCGCCCGCTTCCCTTCGAGTCCCAGGTCCATGGTCGTGATTGTGACGGCAAACAAAAAAGCCTGCATCCCTGCATCCCTGCAGGCCTTGCGGGCGGAGCGCCGCGGGAGAGAGTTCAGTCGATCCGGATATTCGCTTCCCGGATCAGCTTGGCCCACTTCACGCGCTCTTTCTCCACGAAATCGCCGAAGCCTTCCGGTGTGCTGGACAGCGCTTCTACGCCGAGTTCGCCCAGACGGGCCTTGACCTCGGGTTTGGCCAGCACCTTGACGAGATCGGCGTTGATCCGGTCGATCACCGGCCGCGGCGTGCCGCGGGCACCATGATGCCCCACCAGTTGACCGCGGCGAACCCGGTGATGCCTTCTTCGGTCAGGCTGGGGACGTCGGGGGTGAACGGCGAACGTTTCTCGCTCGTCACCGCCAGCGCACGCAGCTTGCCGCTCTTCAGGTTCGTCATCGCCGGCAGCGCGTCGGCGAACACCATCGCGATGTGACCGCCCATGGTGTCGGTGATCCACTGCACACCGCCCTTGTAGGCGACCTGCGTGATATTCACGTTGGCGAGCCGCTTGAACATCTCGCCGGCGAGGTGCGACATGCTCCCCGGCCCGCTGGTGCCGAAGGTCAGCTCGCCCAGCCGCGCTTTCGCCAGCGCCACCAGTTGCTTCACATTCTTCACGGGCAGGCTCGTCGACACGACCAGGATGTTCGCCGCCACCGTGGTCATCGAGACTGGCGCGAAATCCTTCTGCGCGTCGTAGTTGACCTTGGACAGCAGGGGGTTGGCGACGATGGGCCCGAAGTTGCCGAGCAACAGCGTGTAGCCGTCGGGGGCCTGCTTGGCGGCGAACTCCATGCCGATCGCACCGGCGGCGCCGGGACGTGGGTCCACTAATACCTGCTGGCCCCAGGCTTCCGAGCTGGACACCGATGATGCGCGCCATGATGTCGGAGCTGCCGCCGGCGGGATAGGTGACGACGAAACGAACGAGCTTGCTGGGGTAGGCTGGCGCCTGCGCCTGCGCGCAGGAAACGGCCAGCGGTCCGGCCACGAGGGCCGCCAACGCCGCGGCCCGTCGCACCCGGACAGGGGGTACTCTTCATCATGGCTCCTCCTTGGTTTGCGGTGCTTTGTTTTGACTGCACGCGCATTAAACCACCCGGCGCGGCGGGGCCGCGTATAAAAGGTTTCGTTTGTTGACATCGGTCGGCGCGGTCGTTAAATTTTGGCGCCAACAATAACCGACCCGAAAGCGATTTCATGAGCGCGCGTCTCCTCCCACCCAAAGACAAGCTGACCATCTGTTTCGCCCACGTCGCCTACCGCATGGGCGAGCGCTTCGCACTGCGCAACAGCAGCCTGAACTCATTCGAGCTGCGCACGCTGGACGAGTTGAAAGCGCGCATCGCGGAAGCCGACGTGCTGGTGTGCTCGGGCCTGTGGCGCAACGAGTTTATCGCGCAGGCACCGCGGCTCGCCTTCATCCAGTCGATCAGCGCCGGCACCGACCAGTACTCGCGCGAGGCGCTGGGGGCGGCCGGCATACGGGTCGCCAGCGCGCAAGGGTTGAACGAGCGCGCGGTGGCCGAGCATGCCATCGCATTGATTCTGGCCATGACGCGGCAGATTCCGCAGGCGCGCGACAACCAGACTGCAAAGAAGTGGCGCGGCATGATCGGGGACATCTCGAAGCGCGAGGACGAACTCGGCGGCAAGACGCTGGTGATCGCCGGCATGGGCCGCATCGGCTCGCGCCTCGCCACGCTCGCCAAGGCCTTCGGCATGCGCGTGATCGCCACCAAGCGCGATCCGTCCACGGGCGCCGGGGCAGCGGACCGGGTGCTCGGGCAGGACGGCCTGCTGGGCGTATTGCCCGAGGCAGATTTCGTCGCGCTCACGTGCCCGCTCACGCCGCAGACGGAAAACCTGATCGACGCGAAGGCGCTGGCGGCGATGAAGCCCTCCGCGTATCTCATCAACGTCGCGCGCGGCAAGGTCGTCAACGAGCCCGCACTCATTGCGGCGCTACAGGCAAACCGGATCGCGGGTGCTGCACTCGATTGCGTCTGGGAGGAGCCGCTGCCGGCGACTTCGCCGCTATGGAGCGTGCCCAACGTGCTGATCACGCCGCACACGGCGGGCGAGACGCGCCGCTTCGAGGACAACGTCATCGACCGGCTTCTGGAAAACCTCGGGCGGCTGTCGCGCGGCGAAACCGCCCTGGAGAGCGAGTTCGTCTGACGCCGGGCAGACGCGTGCGCCATGCGCAGGTTGCATCATGCCGCGGCGCAGTGTGCGCATGAGCGCGCGCGGAACATCCGAAGCGCCGGTTGAGCGGGCAACCCAACGGCGAACTGTTGCGGCGGGTTGTCGGCCGCTGGATGAATACGCTGCTTACTCGATCCTGATGTTGGCGGACTTCGCGACTTTCGCCCATTTTTCCGTTTCAGCCACGAGGTAGGCCCGGAATTCTTCCGGCGTGCTACCGACGGTTTCCGCACCCGCCTTGGCGAAACGCTCCCTGACCTCGGGCAATTTGAGGATGCGGTTGATTTCGACGTTGAGCTTGGCGACGATGGGTCGGGGCGTGTTGGCCGGCGCCATCACGCCGCCCCAGGTCACCACTTCGTAGCCGGGCATGCCCAGTTCGGCGACAGTTGGCACGTCCGGTTTCGTAGCGAGGCGCTTGGCGGTGGTGACCGCGAGCGCCTTCAACCGGCCCGACTGCACGAGCGACTCACCCGAGATCGCCGTCGTGAACATCGTGGTGATCTGGTTGCCGAGCATGTCGTTCAGCGCCAGCCCGTCGCCCTTGTAGCTGATGCGCTCCATGCGGATGCCGGCGTTCGGCATGAACAGTTCCATCGCCATATGGCCGGCGGTGCCGGTGCCGCCCGTGCCATAGGTCAGAAGGCCCGGGGCCGCCTTGGCCCTGGCGATGAGTTCGGCGACCGAGTTCACGCCGAGCGTCGAGTTCACCACCAGCATCAGCGGCACCAGGTGGGTCAACGAGACCGGCGCGAAGTCCCTGATGGCGTCGTAGGGCACTTTGGGATAGATGCTGGGATTGATCGCGCTGGGGCCCACGTTGCTCATCAGCAGCGTATAGCCGTCGGGCGCCGCTTGCGCCACCATCTGGGTGGCGATCATGCCGTTGGCGCCGGCGCGGTTGTCGATAATGAGCTGCTGGCGGAAGGTTTCGCCCATGTGCTGGCCAATGATGCGCGCGACCACGTCGGAGGCGCCGCCCGGCGGATAGGGCACTATCATGCGCATCGGCTTGTCCGGATAGACCTGGGCGGAAGCGTGCCAGGGCACTGCCCCGATGAACAGCAGGATAGGCAGACGCTTCAGCAAGCGGTTACTCCATGGTGCATCGGGTTGCATGTGATCCTCCATTGATAATCACGCACGAGCAGAGAAGCGTCCCAGCGCGGGTTGCTCGACCGCCAGACAGCGAATAGGAAATTTAAACGATCCTTTTCACTATCTGCGACTATATCGGCGGCCCTGCACACGGTCAATCGCAAGCCTCTTCCAATGGCATATGCGTCTGAAACGGGGGCCGTGTTTCCAACGGCATAGGCGTCTGAAACAGCCATTTGGGGTCGATCATGATGGATGGTGATCGATATGAACGAAGCACGGCTCGACACGATTGAGCAGATCAGGGAGTTTCTCGCGGGCACCGCGGACGTTGTTTTTTCGACCACGGAGGACCAGGCGACGCGGCACCGCTTCGTCGCGACGGTGCTGCGACGGCATCGCTACTTCAAGCTCTGCAAGGGCCATCGCGGGGTGCTGTTCGCCTACATGCAGCGGCTGACCGGCTACACCCGACAGCACCTGACCAAGCTGGTCGGCCGCTATCGGCAGGCGCAGCACTTGCACCCGCTTACGCGGGCCAGCCGGACCAGCTTCAGGAGCCGCTTTGGCCCAGAGGACATCGCCTTGCTGGCCCAGCTCGATGCCCTGCATAACACCCTGTCGGGCCCGGCCACCAAAGTGCTGCTGTGGCGGGCCTGGCAATCCTTCGGCGACGCGCGCTATGCAAAGCTGGCGGGCATCTCGGTGTCGCACCTTTACAATCTGCGCGCCAGCACCGGCTACCGCAAACAACGCATGGTGTGGAGTCGAACCCGCCCAGCACCGGTCAAGATCGGCATGCGCAAAGCCCCGGCGCCACAAGGATTACCCGGCTACATCCGGATCGACACCGTGCATCAGGGCGATCAGGACGGCCTGAAGGGTGTCTATCACGTCAACGCCGTCGACATCGTCACCCAGTGGGAGGTGGTGGCGGCGGTGGAACGAATCAGCGAAGCCTTCCTGCTGCCGACGATCGCGCTCATGCTCGACAGCTTCCCCTTCACAGTGCTCGGCTTCCATTCGGATTGCGGGTCGGAGTACATCAATCACGACATTGCCAGGATGCTGAACAAGCTCAATGTGGAATTCACCAAACCCAGGCCTCGGCACTGCAACGACAATGCCCTGGCGGAATCGAAGAATGGCGCAGTGGTTCGCAAGACCATGGGCTATGCGCATATCCCGCAGAGGCACGCTGCCATCATCAACCAGTTCTATGCCGACGCGCTCAACCCCTACCTCAACTTCCATCGGCCGTGCTACTTCGCCGTGGACACCATCGATGCCAAGGGCAAGGTCAAGAAGACCTACCCGCACGACCAAATCATGACGCCCTACGACCGCCTCACCTCGATCCCCAACTATGCGTCGACACTGCGACCTGACGTCACTGCCGCAGTCCTCCAACAGCGCTCCGTCACCATGAGCGATAATGAAGCGTGCAAAGCACGTTCAGGACTCTCGCTAAAAGCTCTTCCAGCGGTTTAACCGTCGATCAAAGGTGGCTGCCTGACCCAGAACCATTTCAGACGCATCTTACGATTGGAAAATACTC
>CAZXNF010000193.1:0-7059 GCA_964641785.1 uncultured Streptomycetaceae bacterium
GGGAAGGGGTTGATCCCCTCCCCATTTCAGGGGGAGGGCAGGGTGGGGGTCGCACGTATCATTGCGCGCGATCGTCACTCCGTTACGTCATTCTCATAGCGCGCAGCCCCTCAATACCCGCGCGTAGTGCGCCAGCCCCTTCGTCGCCTTCCCCGGCACCTTCGCCAGATCGTCCCACCGCCGCAGCAGCACGGCGTCCCCGGCATGGGGGTTGCGCATGAAGTTGTCCGCGTCCTCCGGGCTGAAGGCGCCGCCCTGCACTTCCAGGCTTTGTTTCGACGCGGGCGACAAGCTCGCCCAGTAACCACTATCCGTCGCGCACAGGTAGCGTTTGGCGTCCACGTGCAGGCGCACGGGCTCCAGCACGGCGTCGGCAAAGAGTTCCGTCAGCGCCGGGATGGCAACGTACTGGTGGATGTCGTCCACCTCGTGGCCGAAGTCGTCGTTGCGGTCCGACAGCATGTGCCCCACGTCGTGCAGCAGGCAGGCGGCGATCAGCTCGGGCGAGGCGCCCGCGGCCTCGGCGAGTTCCGCGCATTGGAGCGCGTGCTCGCGCTGGCTGACGGCCTCGCGGCCGTACCAGGCGGTGCCGCGGGTGTCGTAGAGTTTCAGGAGTTCTTCAACGGACAGGGCCATGGTCTTTCCTTTCCATGGGCTCCCGCCTGCGCGGGAGTGACGAACCTTAAATGAACATCTTGCGCACGCGCGCCGACACGAGGTCGATCATCGTTACCGCGACGATGATGATGATCATCACCGCGCAGGTTTCCGCGTAGTAGAAGCCGCGGATGATCTCCCACAGGATGACGCCGATGCCGCCGGCGCCGACCATGCCGACCACCGTCGCCGAACGCACATTGGACTCGAAGCGATACAGCGAGTACGAAATCCACAGCGGCATCACCTGCGGCAGCACGCCGTAGGCGATTTCCTCGAGGCCTTTGGCGCCCGTCGCGCGGATGCCTTCCACCGGCTGCGGGTCGATGGCTTCCACCGCTTCCGAGAACAGCTTCGCCAGGATGCCGGTGGTGTGGACCCACAGCGCGAGCACGCCGGCGAACGGCCCGAGGCCGACGGCGACCACAAACAGCATGGCGAACACGACTTCGTTGATCGCGCGAGCGGCGTCCATCAGCCGCCGTACGGGCTGGTAGATCCACCAAGGGGCAATGTTCGCCGACGACGCCAGCCCGAACGGGATGGCCGTGACCACCGCCAAAGCGGTGCCCCACACCGCGATCTGCAGGGTGATGACCATTTCCTCCAGGTAGATGCGCCACTCCTTGAAATTCGGCGGGAAGAAGTCCGCCGCGTACTTGCCCATGTTGGCGGAGTCGTGCCAGAGGGCGAGCGGACGCATGTCCGCCCCCTGCCACGACCCGGCCAATATGGCGAGCAGCACGCCCCAGCCCATCAGCGACCACAGGCTGCGTTTCGAGAGGCCCGGCGCCGCTAACGTCCGGGCAACGCCCGGGGCTGGGGCCGCAGCAGGTAAAACGTGACCGGAAGCCATCGGCATATGCCCCGAACGCCTACTTCTGCGCGAGCTGTTGGTTCAGCTCGGCCAGCTTCTTGTTGATCTCGGCCAGCTTGGCCTTCTTCTCGGCTTCCGGCATGGCGGCGTCGGCTTCGACCCTGGTCTTGTCGCGGAACAGCTCGAGCTGGCGAATCGGCACGAGCTGGCGGTTGGTGGAAGCCTGGAAGCCGGACAGCTTGGAGAGCTTCATCAGCACTTCCTTCTCCTGCGCGCCGCCCTGCCCGTAGGTGTAGAAGAAGTCGCGCAGCTTGGCCTTGGCGGGTTCGGGCAGATCCTTGCGCATGACCAGCGGGTCGAGCGGGATCAGCGGCGAGGTCCAGATGACGCGGATGTCGGCGAACTTGTCCGGGAAGCGTGCCTGGATCTTCTCCAGGTTCTCGCTGTTGTTCGTCGCCACGTCCACCTGCTTGTTGGCCACGGCCAGCGCGTTGGTCTCGTGATTGGCGCTGCGCACGATCTTGAACACGGCCTTGGGATCGGTGTTGTTAATGGCGAACACGTAGTAGCTGGGCACCAGGAAGCCGGAGGTGGAGTTCGGGTCCCCATTGCCGAAGCTGTAGTTTTTGCCGTTCTTCAGCACGTCGTCGAGCGACTTGAGCGGGCTGTCCTTGTGCACGATCAGGTGCGAGTAGTAGCCCTTGCTGCCGTCGGCGTTGACCATCTGCGCGAAGACCTCGCCGTTGGCGCGGTCCACCGCTTCCATCGCGGACTTGTTGCCGAACCACGCGACGTGCACCTTGTTGAAGCGCATCGCCTCGATGATGCCGGCGTAGTCGGAAGCGAAGAAGGCGTTGACCTTGTAGCCGGTCTTTTTGGCCATCGCGTCGATGATGGGCTGCCAGTCCTGCTTGAGGTTCTGCGAGGCCTCGGTGGAAATGATGCCGAAATTGACTTCCTTCAGGTCCTGCGCGGGTGCCGCGGCGGCCACGGCGCACAGCGCCAGCGCCGCAAACAGTTTCTTGAACATGGTGGGTACTCCTTGGGGTTGAGACAACGGTAGGGTCAGATGGCTTCGGCCACGGCCAGCGACGGCTGTGGCCGCGCGGCGGGGGCGTCCCGCAGCGTGGAAATGTGGTCGGGCAGCGCGAGGATCTCGTCCGCGTCAGCGCCGTAGAGGCCGCGCAAGAGCGCGGGCGTCAGCGCGGCAGACGGGCCGTCGTACACCACTTTCCCGTGATGCAGGGCCACCGTGCGCGGGCAGTACTTGAGCGCGACGTTGACCTGGTGCAGCGACACCAGCACGGTGCAGCCGTCCTCGCGGTTGATGCGCGCGAGGATCTCCATGACGTTGCGGGAGGACTCGGGGTCGAGCGAGGCGATGGGCTCGTCCGCCAGCACGATGCGGGCGCCCTGCACCAGCGTGCGGGCGATGGCGGCGCAGCGCGCTCGCCGATGCCCACGCGTTCGAGCGCTTCCATGCCGCGTGCCAGTTCCTCGCGGCGGAACCAGCCCGGCAGGGTGCGCCACAGCGGCGTGCGGTGGAGGCTGCCGGCCATTACGTTCTGGATCACCCGCGAGCGCCCCACCAGGTTGAACTGCTGGAACACGAAGCCGATGCCGGCGCGCACGGCGCGGATATCGCCGACGATGCGCCCGCCGCGCTGCACGGTCTGGCCGTGCACGGTGATCTCGCCCGTGGTGCCGCGGTCGCCGGCCACGAGGCCCGCCACGTGCCGCAGCAGCGTGGACTTGCCGGAACCGGACGCGCCGATCAGGGCGACCATTTCGCCGGGCAGCACGTCGAGGCTGACGCCGTCGAGCGCGCGGTGTCCGCCGAAAGTCTTGGTGAGACCGGTGATGCGGATCGCAGGGGTCATGCGGGCTTCAGCAAGCTGGACGGTGGTCAATGTAGTGCTCCCATATGACGGTTCGATGGCGGTTCTGTGACGGTCTGCGCCGTTCGGCGTTACACAACGCGGCGGCCCTCGCGCCAGACGGCGCGCACCACCGGTTGCCGGCGGCCGTCGACGCCCTCGACCAGGCGCACCTGCACGAGATCGGCGCGCCGGCCGGGCGCGATCTCGCCGCGATCGTCGAGGCCGACCGCCAGCGCCGGATTGCGCGTGACCGTCGCCACCGCTTTAGGCAGGCCGAAACCCACTTCCTCGACGAGACGGAAGGCGGCCAAGAGCAGGCTGGCGGGGACGTAATCGGAGGACAGGCTGTCCAGCAAGCCCAGCCGCGCAAGTTCCGTCGCCGCGACGTTGCCGGAATGCGAGCCGCCGCGCACCACGTTGGGCGCGCCCATCACGGTGGACATGCCGGCGGCCTTGGCGGCGCGGGCCGCCTCGACCCGCGTCGGAAACTCGGCGATGGCGATGCCCGCCGCCCGCGCTTCCTCGACGTGCTCGGGGAGCGTGTCGTCGTGGCTCGCCAGCGCGATGCCCTGCGCGTTGGCGTAATCCACGATGGTCCGGCGGTGCGGCACCACGTAGCGTTCCTGCAGCTCGCGCGCGGCCTGCACCTGCCGGTCGAACTTCTCGGCCGACCAGCCCTTCTTGCCGCAGTAGTAGACGCGGGCGTGCTCGATGTTCTCCCACTGCCGCTGGCCGGGCGTGTGGTCCATCAGCGAGATGAGGCCGACGCGCGGATCGCCCTTGAAGGGTTCGAACAGCTCCAGGGTATTGGGCGCCGGTAGCTCGCAACGGATGTGCAGGCGATGCTCGGCCCGCAGCACGCCCTCGGCGGTGGCGCGTTCGAGCGCGGCCAGCACAGGGCCCATGGACTGCGCCCGCATCGCGTCCGGATCGGCGTCGCCCACGCCGAGGGCGTCGTAAACGGTGGTGATGCCGGCCGCCGCGATTTCCGCATCGTGGCCGAACAGCGCCGGCAGTTCCGGCCAGCGCACCTTGGGCCGCGGCATCAGGTGTCGCTCGAAGTTATCCGTGTGCAGTTCCACCAGCCCGGGCAGCAGGAAGTCGCCGTCGAGGTCGGCCGCGCCCGGCACGGCCGTGCCGCCCTTGTCCACGGCGACGATCTGTCCGCCGGCCACTGCCAGCGTGCCCTGCACCACCTCGTTGCCCAGCACCAGCCGGGCGCTCTTGAAGACGAGATCGCCGTTCATTGGAAATCCGCCATGTCGACCACGCGGGTGGCGACGGCGTCGCGCACCGCCGCGTCGTGAAAGATGCCGACGATGGCAGCACCCCGTTCGCGGGCCTCGCGGATGAGCCCGACCACCGTCCGCCGGTTGTCGGCGTCGAGCGACGCCGTCGGCTCGTCGAGCAACAGGACGGGCTTGGGCTTGATGAAGCTGCGCGCGATGTTCACGCGCTGCTGCTCGCCGCCGGAGAAGGTGGCGGGCGGCACGTACCACAGCCGCGGCGGGATGCGCAGCCGCAGCAGCAGTTGCCGCGCTTCCGAATAGGCGGCCCGTACGCGGTCGGCGTCGCCGCCGGCTTCTTCCAGCAGGGGTTCCGCCACCACGTCGAGGGCGGACACGCGCGGGATCACGCGCAGGAACTGGCTGACGTAGCCGAGCGTCGTGTCGCGCAGCCGGAGCAGCGCCTGCGGCTCGGCGTTCACGATCTCCACCTCCGCGCGGCGTGTGTCGATAACGATGGAGCCGCTCGTCGCGCGGTAAGTGGCATAGATGCACTTGAGGAGCGTGCTCTTGCCGGCGCCCGACGGCCCGTCGAGCACGACGCATTCGCCGGGCAGTACGTCGAGATACACGTTGGCGAGCACCGGCAGCTCGGCGGCGCCCTGGTTATGCAGCACGAAGGTCTTGGACAGGCCGGCGACCCGGATGGCGGCAGCGGCGGTCATGGCTGGAGCACCGAGGACACGAGGAGCTGCGTATAGGGATGCTGCGGATCGTCCAGCACCTGGTCGGTCAGACCGGTCTCGACCATGCGCCCACCCTTCATCACCAGCATGCGGTGCGCGAGCAGCCGCGCGACGGCGAGATCGTGGGTGACGATGATGGCGGCCAGCGAGAGCTGTCGCGTCAGCGAGCGCAGCAGGTCCAGCAGCTTGGCCTGCACGGACACGTCAAGGCCGGAGGTCGGCTCGTCCATGAAGACCAGGCGCGGCTGGGTGACGAGGTTGCGCGCGATCTGCAGGCGCTGGCGCATGCCGCCGGAGAAGGTCTGCGGCGTGTCGTCCATGCGCTGCGCGTCCATCTCCACGCGCGCGAGCCAGTCCGCGGACACCTGGCGCAGTTTGCCGTAGTGCCGCTCGCCCAACGCCATCAGCCGTTCGCCCACGTTGGCGCCGGCGGAGACGTTCATGCGCAGGCCTTCAGCGGCGTTCTGGTGCACGTAGCCCCAGTCGGTGCGCGCGAGCAGACGGCGCTGCGCCTCGGACAATGCGTAGATGTCCACGACGCCTTCGTGCCGGGTGAGGAACTCCACGCGGCCCGCGTCCGGTTTCAGTCGCGCGGACACGCAGTTGAGCAGCGTGGTCTTGCCGGACCCCGATTCGCCGACGACGGCCAGCACTTCGCCGGCGTAGAGGTCGAAGCTCACGTCCTCCACGGCCGCGCGCTCGCTGTAGCTTTTGTGCACGCCCTGCACGCGCAGGACGGGCGCGGGGGCGATGTCAGCAGGGGCCGCGATCATGGCCGCACCCGGAAGCTGACGCCATGCCGCTCGAAGCCGAGCGACTCGTAGAACTGGTGCGCCCGCTCGCGATGGTCGTTGGCGGACAGCGCGAGCTTGTAGCAGCCGGCCTCGCGGCAGCGCTCGCGCGCATGCGCCATCATGGCGCGGCCGACGCCCAGGCCCTGGTGCGCCGGCGACACGGCGACATCCTCGACGATGCCGGAGGGCGCGCCAAGGTGCGCAAGGTTATCCATGATCAGCAGCGCGTAGGTGCCCACGACAACGTCGCCGAGACAGGCGACGTACAGCGTGTAGTCCGGGTAGTGCGCGAAGCGCATGAAGATTTCCCGCGCGTCCGGCAGCGGGAGCTTGGCCCCGTCGTCGAGCGCGGGCTGGGCGTAGAGGGCCAGCACGGCGGGCAGGTCAGCCACCACGGCGGCACGGATGCTGGCGGTGGCGATCACGGGCGCGTTCATGCGGGAGTCTTGGACTCGCGCCGCGAACGGCAATAGTCCGTGTCGGAGCAGACGTGCAGGCGGCCGCCGCGGTCGTCGGTGATGACTTCGTCGAGGAAACTGTCGGCGGCGCCGCACAGCGCGCAGGCCTGCGCCCACTTCTGCACCTCGAAGGGGTGGTCGTCGAAGGCCAGGCTCTCGACGCGGGTGTAGGGCGGCACCGCGTAGATGCGTTTCTCGCGGCCGGCACCGAACAACTGCAAAGCGGGGTTGCGGTGCAGCTTGGGGTTGTCGAACTTTGGGATCGGCGACGGCGCCATCAGGTAGCGTCCGTCCACCATCACCGGGTAATCGTAGGTCGTCGCGATGTGGCCGTAACGGGCGATGTCCTCATACAGCTTGACGTGCATCAGGCCGTATTCGGCGAGGCCGTGCAGCTTGCGCGTTTCGGCCGCGCGCGGCTCCAGCTTCTGCAGCGGCTCCGGCACCGGCACCTGGTAGACGATGATCTGGCCGGCGGTGA
>CAZXNF010000194.1:0-2174 GCA_964641785.1 uncultured Streptomycetaceae bacterium
GGCGCAGGTCGCGGCGGGCAAGTTGGCGGAACTCTCAGTGTTTGGCGACGATTATCCGACGCCCGACGGCACGGGCGTGCGCGACTACATCCACGTCGTCGATCTTGCCCTGGGCCACGTGGCGGCGCTGCAGGCGCTGGAGCGCACGCCCGGTGTGATGACGGTGAATCTGGGCACGGGGCGCGGCTACAGCGTGCTGGAACTGGTGGCCGCGCTGGCGGAGGCGAGCGGGCGCAAGATCCCCTACAAGATCGTCGGTCGCCGGCCGGGGGACATTGCGCAGTGCTACGCGGATCCTGCGCTCGCCCGGTCGATGCTGGGCTGGGAGGCGAAACGAGGCATCGAGGAGATGTGCGCCGATACCTGGCGCTGGCAGACGCAGGGCGCGGACTGACTTGTCAAACGCAAAGCGAAATTAGCCGCAGAGACGCAGAGACGCAGAGAGCGCTGAGGCGATACGAAATACGAAATACGAAAGAGGAGAGACGAGAGACGAAAGACGAAAGATGAAATATCGTCGCAGCCGCCCTTGTATTATTCACCTCTATCTTCTATCGTCTCTCGCTTTTTTGAGCTTCTCCGCGTCCTCTGCGCCTCCGCGCCTAATCTCGCTTCAAGGGTCAGCCGTTTTTGTCCGGGCTGTAGACCACCACGATCGCCTTGGCTTCACCATCGAGCGCGCGCCCGCGGTGCGGGATGCGGGAGTTGAGGTAGATGGCGTCGCCGGGTTCCAGGACCATCTTCTCGCTGCCGGCCTGCCACTCGACGCGGCCTTCCAGCACGAACAGGAATTCCTCGCCGTCGTGTTCGAAGAACACGTACTTGTCGAGGTCGCGCGGGAAGGTGAAGAGGAAGGGCTCCATCTTCTTGTCGGCCTTCTTGTAGGCAAGACTGGAATAGTCGTAACCGAAGGCGGTGCCGCCGCGCACCACCGATTGGCGTTCGTTCGCGCGCACGACGCAGAAACCGCGGCCGCCGTCGGCGGGCACGGCCTGCAGGAGATCGGTGATGTCGGTGCCGAGCGCCTGCGCGATGCGCGACAGCGTGCCGATCGGCGGCACCTTCTTGGAGTTTTCGATCTTGGACAGGTAGCCCTTGGTGAAACCGGTCGCGCCCGCGAGCTGCTCGAGCGTGAGGCCGGCGCGGGCGCGGCGTTCGGCGATGCGCTCGCCGATCAGCTGTTCCAGCGCAGGCGCGGCGGGTTCCACAGGTCAGCCGGCGGTTCGCGTCGCGAGCCGCGCGCGGTTGGCCTCGCGGGCCGCCGAGTATTCGAGGATGCGTGCGGTCTCGCGCGCCGCGTCGGCGCCGACGAAGCGCTCGATCAGGTACAGCATCGCATCGATGCACAGCGTGACACCGCCGCCGGTGACGACACGCCCGTCGTCCACGACCAGCGCACCGACGGCCTCGACGCGCGGATGATGATCGCGCAGTAGCGCCAGCGGCGAGACCTCCGCGCCGATGACCTCCTGCTTGGTGGTCGCCGCATGGCCGTCGAGCACGCCCGCCGCCGCCAGGATCATCGCGCCCGTACAGACCGACGCGGTGACGCCGCGCGCCGGCCACGCGCGCACGAAGGCCAGCGTTGCCGCGCAGCGTGCGGCGTCCTGCCAGCCGGGGCCACCGGTGACGATCAGCACGTCGGCGTCCGGTGCATCGGCGTAGCCGTGGTCGGCGATGACTTTCAGTCCGTTGGCGAGTTCGACCACGCCGGCTTCGCGCGCGACGGTGAACATGCCGATCTGCGGGGCCACGCGGCGCGCCATCGACAGCACGCCGAAGGTGGCGAGGTCGATGGGCTCAACGCCCGGGTAAAGAAGGATGGCGGCTTTCATGGCGGGTTTCCCGGAAAATTATGCCTGTGATTGGGAGCATGAAATATTTTCGTTCAATAACAATGAGATAAAAGGTAAATGTTATCTGTATTGTTACCAATGGGAAACATATTGACAGAAAGTTTCCCAATAGCAACAATGACAGCGTCTTGTTGCGGGCACGATCAGCAGTCAAAAAAAGTCCAGGCAAGGCGGGGGATGCATGACCGCACCGTTTCTCAGTCAACAGCGCAGTCAACAGCGGAGGCATCAATGAAAGCGAAATCTTCCACGCGCGCAACGCAGGCGCTCACCACGACCCCGTCGGTCGCGCAGCCCGCGCCGTCCAGCCGCCGCCGC
>CAZXNF010000194.1:2184-6944 GCA_964641785.1 uncultured Streptomycetaceae bacterium
GCGTTTCCAGAGCACCTGGCCCGCGAAATTCATTTACCACGAGCTGGCGGTGGACTGGACCAAGAAGGTCGGCGAGATTTCCGGCGGCCGGCTCAAGATCGACATGCTGCCGGCCGGCGCCGTGGTGCCCGCGCTGCAGATCATCGATGCGACGCGCAAGGGTACGCTCGACGGCGGCCACGGCATCCCCGGCTTCTGGTTCGGCAAGAACACCGCGTTCGGCCTTTACGGCGCCGGCCCCGATTTCGGCATGGACGGCAACCAGATGCTGGGCTGGATCGAGTACGGCGGCGGCAAGGAGCTGTACGCCGAGATCCAGGCCGCCGCGCAGCTCGACATCGTGAGCTTTCTGTTCGCGCCGGTGCCCTGCGAGCCCATGGGCTGGTTCAAGAAGCCGATCAAGGGCGTCGCCGATCTCAAGGGCCTCAAGTTCCGCACCGCCGGCCTGGCCGTGGACATGTACAAGGAACTGGGCATGGCGACCGTGCAGCTCGCGCCGGGGGAGATCGTGCCCTCGCTCGACCGCGGCGTGCTCGACGGCGCCGAATTCGCGAGCGCCACCGACGACCGCACCATGGGCTTCCCGGATGTGGCCAAGTATTACCTGCAGCAGAGCTATCACATGGCCAACAATTTCTGCGAGGTCATGATCAACAAGAAAAGGTACGAGGCGCTGCCGGAAGAACTGAAAACGGTCCTCAAGTACGCCAGCCACGCCGCGAGCGCCGATGCCTCGTGGAAGAGCATGCACCGCATGTCGCAGGACTACGTCGAGCTGCAGACCGTGCAGAAGGTCAACGTCTACCGCACGCCGCAGCCTATCCTCAACGCGCAGTTGAAAGCCTGGAACGCGGTGATCGCGCGGCGTTCCGCCGAGAACCCGCTGTTCGTGAAGGTGGTCGAGTCGCAGAAGGCCTGGGCCAGGCGCGTGATGTTCTGGCACAACGGCGTGCAGGTGGACGGAAAGCTTGCCTACGCGCACTATTTCGGCAAGGGGCCGATCGGCTGAGGCACGGCCGTCACTGAAGGAACGGGGGAAGCGCCATGGCAACCACAGCGGCACGCAACACCGCACCCGCGGCGGCACGCCTGCGCGGACGCCTGGCGCCGACCCCGGACGGCTCCGTGTACGTGAATCCGGAGGCGATGGACTGGAAGCCCTCGCAGTTCGAGGGCATCGAGATCAAGGTGCTGTACGAGGATCAGGCGCGCGGCGAGATGACCTGCCTGCTGCGCTGGCAGCCGGGGACCACGCTGCCCTTTCACAAGCACCCGGAGATCGAGCAGAGCTGGGTGCTTTCTGGTTCGTTCTCGGACCACGACGGCATCGCGCGGGCCGGCGAGTTCGTCTGGCGCAGGCCGGACTCCATGCACGAGACCCACAGCGCGGAAGGCTGCGTGATTCTGGCGATCTATCGCAAGCCGAACATTTTCCGCAACAGCGCGGGGATCGAGCCGGGGGGCAAGCGGGTCAAGACCGACCGCGCGCCGACGACCTTCGAAGGTTGAAGCTTCGCGCGTGTTTTTGTTGCAACCGCGAACGGGCTCACCACAGCGCAAGAGGAAGGGCATCATGTCTGGCACGAAACAAACCCTGAAGGAGGCGGCAGCGTGAGCGAGGTCCCGGTGATCCGCTACTACGGCTGGTCCGCGCTATCGATCGATACGCCGACCGGTTCGCTCTTCTTCGATCCCTTCTTCCGCCATTACTGCGGCGCCCAGTGGTTCGGGCTGGAGGACTTCGCGCAGGCGGCGGTGGTATGCGCGACGCATGGCCACGAGGAACACTTCCTCGACATCCCTGCCGTGGCGGCGCGCAGCGGGGCGGAGGTGGTCGGGACCAACGCCATCTGTAATTTTTTGCGCATCCGCCGCGGCATGGCACGGGAGAAGCTGCATCCCGTCGAACCCTTCTCGCCGGTGGAGGTGCGCGGATTCCGCATCACCACGTTCAACTGGCAGCACCGCGACATCAATCTGTGGAAGGCGCTGACCAAGGCAGTATTCCAGGGCAACGCGACGCAGTTGTCGTGGGCGTGGTCGAGCGCGACCAACGCGCCGTTTTACTCGGCCTACACCGGCTTCCATGTCGAACTGCCGGGCGGCCTGACGGTGCTGAACTACAACGAGGGGTTCAACACCAAGATGACCGACACGGAGATCGCGGATCTCGGTCGCCGTTTCCGCACCGACGTGCTGCTGGCGGGCATGCAGCTCGATTTCACCGAGGACGTGGCGCGCGGGGCGGCCGCGCTCAACCCGAAGGTCGTGGTGCTGTATCCCCCGCACGATCACTTTCACCGGATGATGGGTGCGGCCAGCCGGCCCTGGCCGGAGTTCAAGGCGGCGGTCGAACGTCGCCTGCCCGAGGCCACCGTGGTCATCGCCGAGCCTGGACAGACCATCGACGCCCTGACCGGCAGGGTGCTGACACCCGCCAGCGCTCTGCTCGCGGCCTGACCCGCCCGGTAAGCGTCATGCCCGCCCGGCGCGGCGTCAGCTTTCCGTCAGATTCGGAGCGGGGGTGGGCATCCCCGCGCTCCGGCTTGCCTGTCCCGGAATCCGGGGCATACACTACGCGCCTCGGTCAATGTCGCGCCCGATGGGAGTCCAAAAAAAGCGCGCATCCGGATTTCAAGAACGTTCCCAAACCAGGAGGAGTGATGAAAAAGCACGACGTGACGAAAACGGCTGCGCCCACGCGCCGCAAGTTCCTGACCGGCGCCGCCGCCGCTTCCACCGGCGCAGCGCTGGCAGGGTTCCCGATGATCGCGAAGGCGCAGGCCACGCCGATCACGCTGCGCTTCCAGTCGACCTGGCCGGCGAAGGACATCTTCCACGAGTACGCGCTTGATTTCGCGAAGAAGGTGAACGACATGACGGGCGGCCGCCTGAAGATCGAGGTGCTGCCGGCCGGTGCGGTCGTCAAGGCCTTCGACCTGATCGACGCGGTGTCCAAAGGCACACTGGACGGCGGCCACGGCGTGACCGCCTACTGGTATGGCAAGAACAACGCGATGGCGCTGTGGGGTTCGGGCCCGGCCTTCGGCATGGACGCGAACATGCTGCTGTCGTGGCACTACAACGGCGGTGGCAAGGCGCTGCTCGACGAGGTCTACACGGGTCTCGGACTCGACGTCGTGTCGTACCTGTACGGACCGATGCCGACGCAGCCGCTCGGCTGGTTCAAGAAGCCGGTCACCAAGCCGGAGGACTTCAAGGGCCTCAAGTTCCGCACGGTGGGCCTGTCGGTGGATATCTTCAACTGCCTCGGCGCCGCGGTGAACGCGCTGCCCGGCGGCGAGATCGTGCCGGCCATGGACCGCGGGCTGCTGGACGCCGCCGAGTTCAACAACGCGACCTCCGACCGCCTCCTCGGCTTTCCGGACGTGTCCAAGGTCTGCATGCTGCAGAGCTACCACCAGTCGGCCGAGCAGTTCGAGATTCTGTTCAACAAGAAGCGGCTCGATGCGCTGCCGCCGGACCTCAGGACCATCATCGACTACGCCGTGCAGGCCGCTTCCGCCGACATGTCGTGGAAGGCGGTGGACCGCTACTCGCAGGACTACATTGAGCTGCAGGCGAAGCAGGGGGTGAAGTTCTACAAGACGCCGGATTCGGTGCTGCAAGCCCAGTTGAAGTGCTGGGACGGGATCGTCGCCAAGAAATCCGCCGAGAATCCCCTGTTCAAAAAGATTTTGGACTCGCAGCGCGTGTTCGCGCAGCGAGCCGTGCGCTGGCAGCAGGACACCATGGTGCCGTCGCGCATGGCTTACAACCACTTCTTCGCCCAGAAGCCGGGCGCCCAGAAGAAGGCCTGAGCGCGAGTACTCCGACCAAAACCATCCGGGTTCGTCCCGGATGGTTTTTTTTTAGTTTCCCGGCTGTCCGGGCATACTGCGCGGCTAGCCCGGAACCGCAAGACGCGGGTTGCCGAGGCGGGTGGAGTACTTCACGATGAAAAAAACGCTGCTGTTCATCGACAAACTGAGCACCTGGGTCGGGCAGGCGTTTGCCTGGGCCATCGTGGCGCTGACGCTGCTGATTTCCTACGAGGTGTTCTCGCGCTACGTGCTGAGCGATCCCCACTCGTGGACCTTCGACGTCATGATCATGCTGTACGGCACGCTGTTCATGATGGCCGGGGCGTACACGCTGGCCAAGAACGGCCACGTGCGCGGCGACGTGCTGTACGGATTCTTTCCGCCGCGCGTGCAAGCCGGGCTGGATCTCACGCTCTACCTGGTGTTTTTCGTGCCGGGCGTCATCGCGCTCGCCTACGCCGGCTACGCCTTCGCGCTGGATTCATGGCGCATCATGGAGCACTCCTCGACGACGGCCGATGGGCCGCCCTTGTATCCGTTCAAGACGATCATTCCCCTGGCCGGCGCGCTCATCTTTCTGCAGGGCCTGGTGGAGATCGCCCGCTGCGTGATCTGCCTGAAACTGGGGAACTGGCCGTCGCGCGAAGCGGACGTTGAGGAGGTCGACGTCGATAAGCTCAAGCAGATGGTCCACGTGAAGGACAAGGACATCGCCGCGCTCGACAAGCTGGTGGTCGCGCAGGAACAGGCGGGGGGCAAGGCATGAAGCGCGGCGTCTGGTTCGGCCTTTCCATCATGGTGCTGATCGTGCTGGCCACGGTCGTCCTGCTGCCGCCGCCCGCCCAGATGTCGGGCGGGCACATCGGGCTGCTCATGTTGTCGCTGGTGGTGGTGGCCATCATGCTGGGCTTCCCGACGGCGTTCACGCTGATGGGC
>CAZXNF010000195.1:0-6937 GCA_964641785.1 uncultured Streptomycetaceae bacterium
GGCGCCGTTCACCTTGGCCGTTAAGTTTCCAGCGATCACCGTCTGGCGTGTTTACATGCCCACGCGTTGATTGACGGAACATAACATATTTGTTATGTTTCGCCAGTGGATTACACGATTACCTATTACAGCCAGAGCGTGCAGGAGCAGATTCTTGAACTGCCGGATACTTTAGCTGCACGGTATGTCGTGCTGACTCGCAGGGTGATTGCCCTGGGTCCAAATCTCGGCGAACCCCATACAAAATCCTTTGGCGATGGTCTCTTCGAGCTGCGTCACAAGGGAGCAGAGGGCATTGCCCGTGTTTTCTTTTGTACTCTCGTTGGAAAGCGGATCGTGATGTTGCACAGTTTCATCAAGAAATCCGAGCGCACGGCGCTTCGTGAACGTGAGGTTGCAGAAATTCGATTGAAGGAGGTTAAACATGCAAACGCATGATCGATTGGTAAAGAAGCTGTTGCGTCGTCCCGGCGTGCGAGCTGAAGTTGAACGCATCGAGCGCGAAGAAGGTTTGCTGCTTGATGCTTTGCTGAAAGCCCGCCAGGATGCCGGTCTTACCCAGGCGCAGGTCGCTGAGCGTATGGGAACCCATGCCCCGGCGGTGGCGCGCTTGGAGCGGTCATTGGCAACCGGAAAGCACTCCCCATCCATTGCGACAGTGCGAAGGTATGTCAAAGCATGCGGCAAGAAATTGGTTCTTCGAGTTGCGTGAGCAAACCTGAGGAATTCCTGGGACCCGAGTTTTTTCACGGATTCCCTCCCTTGCGCGCTGCGCGGGGGAGGGTGAGGGAGGGGGCATAATCGGGACGGGAGCAAAATCGCTCGCCCCCATCCTGGCCTTCCCCCGCAAGCGGGGGAAGGAACGTTAAGGAAGCGCCGTCCGGCTCTAACTGAACTGTCACGGATATACCCTCACAAGACCGCCCCGTGTTGTCATCGTTGACAACAACACCCACTGCAGGCACACTTCCCGTGTGAAGGCTGTTCAGCTTGTCCGGGAACGGATCACCTATACCGACAAGTCGTTCGCCGAGATTGTTGTGTGGCGAGTGCCATCGTCGCTACCTGGCTCGAAGCACTTGTACAAGTACCGCTTTGCCTTTGTGGTGTCGGGCGAATGTGTACTGCGCTACGACAAAGAAGCTGGAAAAGGCGATCATCGGCATCTACGCGGCAAGGAACGAAACTACGCCTTCAGGTCGATCGAGCAGGTGCTTGCGGACTTCAGCGCCGATGTACGGAGGTTCAGAGATGAAAACAGTGGTACTTGATGTCCGGTCACCCGACCAGGCAATGCATGAGATTGGTGCTGCTCTGCGGTCAGGCAAGGCGCAGAAGAACGCCCGCATTTCATTTGCGACGCCTGAGTTGCTCTGGAAGGTACTCACGGCCAAACGTTGGGATCTCCTGAAGGCGCTCTGTGGCGCGGGCCCGGTCACCATGCGGGAAGCCGCTCGACGCGTTGGCAGAGACGTGAAGGCCGTCCACACGGACGCTACCGCCCTACTCCTCGCCGGTGTCCTTGACCGCACGCCAGAAGGACGTATCGAGTTTCCATACGAGGCAGTCAAAGTCGAGTTTCTGCTTCAGGCTGCGTGAGTGGGGCCTGTCCCGAGTGGCGCTTACTTAAGCAATTTTTCACGGATCCCCTCCCTTGCGCACAGCGCGGGGAGGGTGAGGGAGGGGGCAAAATCGGGAGGCGGCAAAATCGCTCGCCTTCATCCTGGCCTTCCCCCGCAAGCGGGGGAAGGAAGCTTAGGAAAGTGCCATTCGGCTCAGGCGGACCTTGTAGAACACTGGCGACAGAGTGAGCGCGCCGCTGGAGCCGAGCAATAGCGTGCAGCCGTCCGCCGGTGGGCGTCGCGCAGGATGTTCCGGCGCGGCCGGATCGCGGCGCAAGCGCCGGCAGCCACCAGCCCCAGTGCAGTCGAGGGATATTGCACCTCGTAGAAGAGCGGGTGGTGAAAATAACCGGGCGGGGTGCGCGATAATGCGGGCCTTCGGAATCTGAAGGACCAACGATGACCGCAGCAGAAACCGCAACCATCACCTTGCTGGATCCGACCGCGCCGGCGCGGGCGCAAACCGTCGCCGGCCATCACGCCGTCGGCGCGCTTGCCGGCAAGGTGATCGGCTTCATCGACAACGCCAAGCCCAACTTCAATTTCCTCGCGGACGACCTGGGCGAGCTGCTGCTCGCGCGCTATGGCGTGAAGGCGATCATCAAGCGCCGCAAGTCGGCAGCCTCCATTCCCGCGCCGCCGGAGATGCTGCGCGAGGTGAGCGACGCCTGCGACGTCGTCATCACCGGCTCCGGCGACTGAGGGTCCTGCGCGTCGTGGAGTGTCCACGACAGTGTTGAAGCCGCGAAGCGCGGCCGGTCGTCCCTCGTGATCTGCTCCACCGCGTTTACGACCCTGGGGCGCGCGCAGGCAAAAGCGCTCGGCCACCCGGGCCTGCCGATCGCCGTCATCCCGCATCCCTTTGGCGCCCGCTCGCGCGAGGAAGTCCGTGCGCTCGCCGAACAGTGCGTGGCCGACATCGTGAAACTGGTGTCGGGATGAGCGGGATGGGAACGGACGCACGCGCCGCGGCACTGGAAGCGCCGGACGACATCGACGCGATCAACCGGCTGTATCGCGACAAACGCTGGGGCGACGGCCTGCCGGTCGTGCCGCCGACCCCCGCGCGCGTCGAGCGGATGCTCGCCCACACGCAGCGGGCGCCGGACGACGTCATTGCTCAAGTAGCCCCCGGCTTCGGCGCAGCGACCGTGGAGCGCATCGCCATCAACGCCGTGCTGGCGGGCTGCGATCCCGAGGCGCTGCCGGTGCTGATCGCCGCCACCGAGGCCGTGGCCGATCCGGCGTTCAACCTGCAGGGCATCCAGGCCACCACCAATCCGGTCGCGGTGTGGCTAATCGTCAACGGGCCGGCGGCGGAGCGGTTGGGCATGAGTGCTACCTTCAACTGCCTCGGGCAGGGGAACTGGGCCAACGCGACGTTGGGCCGCGCGCTGCGCCTGATCCTGCAGAACATCGGCGGCGCGCTGCCGGGCGAGATGGACCGCGCGACGCAGGGCTTCCCCGGCAAGTTCACCTTCTGCTGCGCCGAGAACGAGGCCGCCAGCCCATGGGAGCCGCTACATGTGGAACGCGGCTTCGCCCGCGACGCGAGCACCGTGACGGTGGTCGGCGCCGAGGGCACCATGAACATGAACACGCATTCGAAAGAGGCGGAGGAGCTGCTGCGCATCATCGCCGACACGATGATTCATCCGCCGAGCAACGAATATGTGCACGGTGGCGAGCCGTGGATCGTGCTCGGGCCGGAGCATGCGGATGTGTTGAAGCGCGGCGGGTTGTCGAAGGCCGACGTGAAGCGCCGGCTGTGGGAACTGTCGAAGATGCGCGTGGACCGACTCAGCGTGAAGGACCTGCTGCGCGCCCGCGAATCACGGACGTCCGAGCTGGGCGAACTCAAGCCCGACACGCTGCTGCCGATCTCCGTGACGCCGGACGCGGTGCAACTCCTGGTGGCCGGCGGCCCCGGCACGCATTCGATCTTCATTCCGTCCTTCGGCAACACGCACGCAGCCACCCGCGAGATCGAAGCATGATGCGGCCGTCGGTGTGGCCGGTGCCGTCGAGCCGGTGGATCAGCGGGTCACCGTAGTGGCGGTAGAGCCCGCGTCGGTTCCCGCCATGCCGCAGCCGATGTCGAGCGTCGCGCCGCCCTGCACGGGCAGGTGGGGCTTGATCAGGGCGTAGTCCCGCGCGACGTCCTGCCCGTAGCGCGTCTTGAGATCGCCCTGCAGGTGCGTGCGGTGCATGGCGATGAAGGGCAGCGCCGCGTCGGGTACCTGCAGGGGGCCGTCGTTCACGAGGACCATCCGCGGTCCTGAGTGTGCGGCGCGCGGGTGTGGATCAATGCCGTCATGACTTCCTTTCGTCCACTGCGGGGCAAATCCTAAGTCCATTGCTAGCGTGGAGGCCCTGCGCGGCCGTTCGATCCGCGCAGAAACGGTGAAAAGCTTGCGTGCGTCAGCGCACAGAGGGCGGCAGGGGAAGAGGGGACACTACCTTCCGAACCGCCACTTCACACCGGACGCGAACGATGAAGCCGACCCTCTTGAACTTGAAACCTGTGCTGCTGCTGGCGATCGCCGCCATGGCGTCCGCCGGCTTGGCGTTTGCAGACAAGCCCAACGACAAGGGCAGGGGTCACAGTGGCGACAAAGGCGGCAAGCAGGAGCAGCGCGACGACCGGTCATCGCATGATGGCAAACGTGCCGAAGTGCGTGAGCGGGATTACTTCGACGACCGGCGCCGGACCGCCGTCCACGACTATTACCACGGGCAATACCGTGACGGCCGCTGCCCGCCCGGACTCGCCAAGAAACACAACGGCTGCATGCCGCCCGGCCAGGCCCGGAAGTGGAGTGTCGGCCGGCCGCTGCCGCGGGAAGTGATCTATTACGAAGTGCCGTCGGCGCTCATAGTGCAGATCGGACGGCCGCCGTCCGGTTACCGCTACGTGCGGGTCGCCAGCGACATCCTGTTGATTACGGTCGGCACCGCCATGGTCGTGGACGCGATCCAGGACCTCGGCTGGCTGTAAATAAAGAGTAACCACCCCATGAACATCCGCCACAACAGCTTCGCGTTTCTCATCGCGCTCTGCGCTAGCCTGCCGCTGGCGTTCACGCCGGATGCGGCGTACGCGCAGCGCAAGTCCGCCCCGGTGGCGGCGCCCAGGATCAACGGTTTCGATGTCGAACAGGCGAAGGCGCTGGTGCCCGGCACCGAACTCGACTTCACGCTGTACGGAACGGCGGGGGGCATCGCCACCATCAATATCGAAGGTGCCAACGGGCGCTTCGTGCTGGAAGAAGTGGAAGCGGGCGTCTACGAGGGCGTGTACACGATCAAGCAGCGGGACCGCATCGCGGCGGAAGCCACCGTCACGGCGAACCTGCGCCTGGGCAACCAGGTCGCGAGCGCCATCCTCGATGAATCGCTACTGGGCGGGGCTGCGTCCCGTACCGAACGCACGGCGACGAACGCTGCGCCGAAGATCGACCGTTTCGAGGTCGAATCGACCGGGCAACTGACTGCCGGCAACGACCTGTTCTTCACGCTGGAAGGTACGCCCGGCGGCAGGGCCAGCGTCCGGATCGCGGGCGTCAAGGGCAAGTTCTTCCTGGACGAGACCCGCACCGGCCGGTACCAGGGTGCCTACGCCATCAAGAAAAAGGACCGCATCGCGGCCGACACGCCCGTCACGGCGGCACTACGCGTGGGCGACCGGAATGCCACGGCCGTTCTCGGCCAGTCACTCGTGGCGGCTGCCGGTTCCGGAGCGCCGGGCCGTCGCGCCGACAAAAACAGAATTTGCGCCAACTGCGGCACGGTCGAAGCGGTCAACGTGATCAACGTCAAGGGCGAGGGCAGTTACATCGGCATGATTGCCGGCGGGATCGCCGGCGGACTGCTCGGCACGCAGGTGGGTTCGGGTCGCGGCAAGACCGTGGCCGAGGTGGCCGGCGCCGTCGGCGGCGCCTATGCCGGCAACGAAGCGGAAAAATACCTCAAGACGACCAAGCATTATGAAGTGGTCGTCCGCCTGCAGGGCGGCGGCACGCAGGCGGTGTCCTTCCCCGCGCAACCCTCTTTCAAGGTCGGCGACAAAGTCAGGGTCGAAGGCGGCACCCTGGTCGCTGGCTAACACTTTTCGCGGATACGCCGCGGAAACAACCTCAAGGAGCAACACAATGTCTATAGGCATGATTCTTCTGATCGTTCTGATCCTCGCGCTGGTGGGCGTAATCCCGGCCTGGTCGCATAGCCGGAGCTGGGGCTACGGGCCCAGCGGCGGTGTCGGGCTGCTGGTGGTGGTGCTCGTTATCCTGCTGTTGATGGGGCGTATCTGACCGCCCGAGCCTGTTGGTGAGTGACCGGGGGGGAGCCAGGCGGGAGCCAGCGCGCGGCCGATCGTGACTGCGTTCTGCTGCCGTTCGAACTGCCAGTCCCACCGGCGCTGGCCCGGGCGCTGCCCGCTACCGACGGCGCCCCCGAACGCTTGAGTTCAGCCGCCTGCACAGGCTGGTGAAGCCAGCCGCAGGCGGTCGGCCCCTGTAAAGGGTCAGGCGTTCTGCACCTTAAGCACAAGCGCCATCACCAGCGGCAGAAATGCACCAATGCATGCCGCTGCCAGTACGTCAGTCGGCCAATGAACGCCCAGCACCAGACGCGACACCCCCACGAGCAGGATCCAAACCAATGCCACCGGCATCGCGATCTCGTGGTACGCGGGCCGAAGTCGACTGGCACAGAGAGCGGCGGAGGTGGCAAATGCCGCAACGACGAGAGTGTGCCCGCTAGGAAAGCTCGAACCCCAATACCAATCAGTTGCCCACAGCGTCGGGCGAGCTCTGCCAACGACCGTCTTTAAGACATAGACAATCGTCGCGGCGCTGAGCACCGAGGTTATGATCAACAGCGCCTCGAAACGACACTTTCTCCAGAGCAGAGCGATCGCAACGAGGATCGTGAGGGGAAGGAGGAAAGTCGAAGACCCGGTAAACGAGGCCGCTTCAAAGAACCCGGTCATCCCGACAGGGACGTAGTGGCGAACGAACAGCATGATTGACTGGTCGATGGGCCCCGACTCTCCACTGAGTGCGTCTTCGCTTATCTTTGTCGCCAGCACTCCGAGGACGAGAAAAACCAGAACGCCCAATCGATGCCTCTCCAGCAGTTCGAGCCACGTGGGTTGGCGTTTCCGCGCGTAGGCCCCTAGTGCAAGGTAGAGGGTAGCGATGATGAGCGTCAGCTGGGCAATTTCCCCCACTATCTTGAGAAGCATGATGGCCTTGAACGGTGTATCCGCGTGACGCGTCGTTGCATGCTAAACGCACAACATTCAGGCCACAACG
>CAZXNF010000196.1:0-5571 GCA_964641785.1 uncultured Streptomycetaceae bacterium
GTTTCGAGCGCAGCGTGATCGCGCCGTTGGGGTTGGCAACGGCGGTATGCACGAGGATGTTGCCGTTTTCAGCAATGACAAAGATTCCTCCGCCGCTGGCGCCGTTGGTCACCGGGAAATTGTCGATGAGAACATCGTCGGTGACGAAGGCCAGCGCAACGTCACCGCTGCTGGTGTTCTGCGCCTGCAGGTCGGGGTAGGTGCTGTAAATCCGCACCGGATTGAACTCATCGCCGATGCCGTTGGCCGCGGTCAGCTTGATCAACTGCCCGGTGTTGGCGAAGAGAACCCCTTCCCCGCCATCGATGCGGTTGGCATTGACAAAGATGCCGCTGCTCGCGCCGACGTTCGGGCGCCCGCTCACGTTGACATCCGCGTTCAGCCACAGCGCGCCGGAGGTCGTGATCTCCACCCTGCCGTCGCCACCACCGAAATCATCAGCACCCCCGGTGGCTTGGAGAGAGCCCGCGTTGAGCATCACGCCGGCCGCGCCGGCGTTGAGCGTAACGACGCCCGCACCGCCCTCGCCACCCAACCCATCGCCAAAGTCGCCGCCGCCGCCGCTGCCCGCGCCGCCGCCCGCGGCGGCGATGCCGGCGCCGAAGCTGATACCGCCGGCCGTGGAGAGCGCGACGAGCGCGTTGCCACCGCTGCCGCCATCGCCGCCGTAGCCTTCGCTGCCATCGCCCCCGTAGCCGCCCTGACCGCCGTAGGCGTTAAGGCTGGCACTGGAAATCGTGATTCCGCCCGCGCCCGCGGTCAGCGTCACGGTGGCGTTGCCGCCGTTACCGCCGCGGCCGCCGTCCTCGTCGTCGCCGTAGCCGCCGTAGCCCCCCTGACCGCCAATCGCCTGCATGTTGGCGAAGTCGGAAATCGTGATCCCGCCCGCGCCCGCAGTCAGGGTAATCACTGCGTTGCCACCGTTGCCACCGTTGTAGCTGTTATACCCCTCACCGCCATCGCCGCCGGTAGCCTGCATCGCGGCACCCCCGGTCAGCGTGATCGCGCCGGAGCCCGTGGTCATGGTCAGAGTGGCGTTGCCACCGTTGCCCCCTCCGCCGAAGCTGTGGCCGCCTGAGACTCCGATACTGCTAGCCTCGATGCTGATCGAGCCGCTGCCGCTCGCGGTGATTGCGACGCTGGCCGCACCCCCGGTCCCGTACTCGCTGTATCCCCCTATCGCGGCTACGGCAGCTCCTTCTGCGCCATCCCCGTAGATCGAAACGCCGCCACTGCCACCGTTCATGGTGATGGAAGCCGCTCCGCCCGCGCCATCGAAGCCATTGCCTCCGAAGGCTTGCACGGAGGAAGAGCTCAAGGAAATACCGCCCGTTCCCGAAGCCATGGCGACGGTCGCCGCACCGCCGTTGTAGGAATCGCTGTTCCCGCCAAATGCCGCGACTGAAGCGCTCTCGAGCATGATCGACGAGCTGCCGGTGCTGGTGATGGTGACGCTCGCCGCGCCGCCGTCACCGGAGTAGCCTTCACCGCCCTGCGCGTACACCGTGCCATAGCCTTCACCACCCTCGCCCTGGATCGATACACCGCCGCTGCCACCGCTGATGGTGATGGCGGCCGAACCGCCGCCGCTGTCGCCGGACGCACCAAATGCCTGCACCACGCCACCAGCGCCGGCATCGACCAGAACGCCGCCGGTCGCGTTCAGAGTGATCGATCCGTTACCCCCGGAGCCTTCCGCGCCGTCTCCGCCGTAGGCGACCATCGGCCGGTTCACCGTCAGGCTGCCGCTCGTCACGTTGATATTGATCGCGGCGTCCAAGCCTCCACCGGCTTCGACGTAGAGCCCGCTGTAGCCGCCGACGTCACCGATAGTAAGCGACTGCCCGTTCCTGAACAGGAACTGGTTGCCGGCGGCGCCCGCCAGCACATCAACGCGGTTATCGGCGCTGTCCAGAAAGACAGCTTCTTGGGCGACCGCCAGCAGGTTTTGGGCCGTGATGACACCACCGGCCGTCTGACTGATGCCGAACCCGGCAAAAAGCTGCAGGGAGTTGCCTGCGCCGGACATCGTCACCGGCGCATTAATCGCGATGGAACCACTGGCCTCAAGCTTGAGGTTCCGGAAATTCTGGGTAGCGCCCCCGGCGCCCGGCAGCAGCGCCGCGCTGACCGTAATATTGCCACCGAACAGGGGGTCGCCGATCTGCAGCATCCGGCTCGGGTCCTGGACGTGAATACGGTTCAGTTCGGCCGCCGACAGCCCGAGCACGCCCGCGCCGTCCGCGCCGCCCAGGTTGATGTTGGTGCCGCTGAAGTTGACGGGGATCAGGAAGATGTCGCCACTGACACTGGTGAGATCCTGGTTGATCGCCATGCTGTTGGCGTAGAGGCGCAGGTAGCCGTCGGTTGTGACCGGGCTGTTGATCGTGATGTTGTTGCCGGCCTCCATCGTCAAGGTCGTGCCGGGAGTCGTCAGCATCAGCCCGCCGCCGGTAAGGCCGGGGTCGATGATGATGTTCTGGTTCGCCTGCAGGGTGACGTTGCCGCTCAGCGCTTCCAGGGCGGCTTCGCCGATGACGAAGTTCGCACCCTCCCCGCCATCAGCGAAATTGATCTGGCCGTCCAGGACCTCGCCGTCATTCGGACCAGTGCCCGCAACGACGGTAATGGTGTCAGGATCGAACAGGATGGTACCGAACACCCCATGTGGCGCGCCGACATCGATCTTGCCATTGAAATCGAGCAGCCGCTTGCCAGAGATCTCGACGAAACCGCCGTTACCGCTCTCCGCGCCGCCGCGGGCAAAAATGCTGCCGTAAAACCGCGTGATGTCGTCAGCCCAGACGATGACCTTGCCGCCGTCGCCGGTCTGCAGGGCGTCGGCCTTGATGACCGCACCGTCAGCCACATAGGTGCGGAACGCGTTCTGGACATCGGGGTTCAGTCCCTGGAAATCGCCACCTACGAGCACCGTGCCGCCGCCGCTGGCGCCGGAGGCATCGATCGTCGTCGCGCCGGCCACGCCCACCAGATTGCCCAGCACCTGCACCATACCGCCCTGTCCCGTACTACCCGTGGCGCTGATCGTCCCTGCGGCGATGGTCGTGCCGCCCGATTGCACCGTTACGCTGCCGCCGGACGGGCCATTGGCCGACAGCACACTGCCCGCCTCCAGCGTGGCGTCCTTGCTTGCCTTCAGGATGATGCGGCCTGCCGCGTCCGTGGACACAGAGTCGGCGCGTATCGTGCCGCTGTTCTTGACGAGACCCGCATAGATGCCGATCCGGCCGCTGTCGGCCACGATCTGGCCCATGTTCAGGGCCTGGTTGTCCGGTGCGGTGATTTCCACCCGCAAGTCGGGGGTTCCTGGGCTGACCAGCTCAACGCTTTTGCCCGCCGCCAAAACTATTTCACCCTTGGGACTCGTGATGAGCCCTGTGTTCTTGACGTCCGGGGCGATCAAGTAGACGTTGCCACCGTGCGCGGTGTGGATGGCACCGTTATTGACGACGCTGCCTGCGCCGATGGTCTCGGTGAAGCGCATGCGGCCCGCAAGAAAATCCTCGTTCGACAGGTTCAAGGTCGAAGCCACCAAGCCCGCCACATTGATCTGGGCACCGGCACCGAACAGGATCCCGTTGGGATTGATGAGGAACACCTTGCCGTTCGATTGGAGGGTGCCGAGGATCTGGGAGGGATTGCCGCCGGTGACGCGGTTGAGCACGGCGCTGGCCGCTGACTGCTGCAGGAAGCGCGTGACCTCGTTCTGCCCGATGGAAAACGCCTGCCAGTTGAGGATGGCACCGGGGCTGTTGGTAATGTTGAGGGTGTTGCCCGAGACGCTGGCGCTGGCCGAACCGTTGACCACCGTCATGCCGGACGGGTTTGCCAACACGGTGGTGGCGGCGAAACAGGAAGCTACTGCGGCAGCGATCGCAGTGCGGCGGGGGCGGGTCTGTAACCCCGCAGAGTGCTTCCCGGAAGTCTGAACAAGTCCAGCCGAAACCGCCTTGGAAACTTTGGCATTCATGTGTCACCTTCCCGCTGCAAACTCATAAAGTTCAATAGCTTACCTTATCTCCCCCTGCAATATTGTGAGAAAATTCACAGTTGGCCCCTGTCACCACCCGAGGCTCTTTGTTTGGCCAGGTCAGTTAATCGAGGCGCGCTTGGACATTGCTTCCTTATCCAGCAGATAGACCTTCCGTTTTTCCGCCCGGATGTAACCACGTGACTGTAAATCCTTGACCACCCGGCTGACCATCTCGCGGGAGGCGCCGATCATGCGGGCAATCTCCTGTTTGGGTGGGGCGCGCGCAACGATCAGCTCACCATCGATCATCTCGGCAGACTCGATCAGCAGGCGCGCCACGCGGCCGTACACATCGATCAGGGCCAGGCTTTCGATTTTGCGATCGGCATCCCGCAGGCGCTTGTTGAGGTTACGGATCACCAGCATGGTGAACTCGAAATTTTCGCGCAGGCAGGCCAGAAAGCCCGACTTCGACAGCCGCATCATCTGGCAGGCTTCCATCGTCTCGACGCTGGCCGAGCGCGGCTGGTCGTCGAACAACCCCATCTCGCCGAAGAAGTCCTTCGGGCCCAACACCGAGAGGATCACCTCCCGCCCCTGGTCGTCGGGGATCAGCACCTTCACCCGGCCGGACAGGATGATGTACAGCGCATCCGTCTCTTCGCCGGCACGCATGATGAAAGTTCCGCGCGGAAAACTGCGCTGCTGCAGCGCCGGCTGCAGGACCCTGAACTGTTCATCGGTCAGCGAAGCGAACAGCGGCACCATTCTAAGCAATTGTAGATTGAGCAAAGTTCCCCCTCTTGTTTCTGTCCCCTCGCGGAGGCGATATTACTAGCATACCCCGGAGGGGTGCGCCACTGGCTTGGCCGCTAGTTGCACAGCTTCTTGCCCGCGTTCTGCTGGTCGAAGGCCGCCTTGGCCGAGGCATAGGAGTCTATGCGCGCCTGCTGGGTAGCGTTGAGCGCGGTCAGCAGTGGCGAACTCAATGCGCCAAGGTTCAGCGGCGGCGCCCCGGACAGGACCAGGGCATCGCCCAGTAATGCGTTGAGTATGAACTGGACCGATCCCCCGGAGATGGTCACCGGGTAATTCTTGCCATCCACGCGCAGGAACTGCGGGTTCAGGAACTGGAACAGGCCTGACCCCTGGTCGCCGGTGAGTGTGAGCATGCCGCCGCTGAGCATGACCTTGATCTCCCCGCCGTAGAAGAACGCGCCGCTGGACAGCGCGTCCGTGCCGCCGACCTCGGTTCCTGCGGTCAGGTTGATATTGTTCCCGCTCTTGACCTCCAACGTCGAACCCACCTGGGTGGTCGTCGACTCGGTGCCAGCGATCGCCAAGGCACGGGTGTTCGTCCCCGCAACAGTCGCGTTCCCGCCGGTCAGGTTGATCGCCCCTGACACATCCAGCTTCATTGCGGTCGAGGGGGACCACAAGGCATCGGCATTCGCCAGCGCCAACGTCCCGCCGGCAGTGGTGTCCGCGAGCGACGTGCCGCCGGTCATGGTGAGTGCGCCGCCGATGGTGGCGTTGATCGTGGCGGATTTAACCTGTGCCTCGGCGGCGCACTCACC
>CAZXNF010000196.1:5581-6904 GCA_964641785.1 uncultured Streptomycetaceae bacterium
GCCCAGTTGCCGCCGACCGTAAATGCCGAGCCACCGGCGATGAGGGCCGAGGCGTCGGCGGCAAACTCGTTGCCCGAACTGATGCCGTTAGCCGCTGTCGCCGTACCGCCCGTCATCAGCACGTTGCCGAGAATATTCATCGACGTGCCGCCGGCGATCCGGGCCTGCGCCGTGGACTGCGCGGTGTCGTTCAACGCGCTCCCGGTGATGTCGGCGTTGCCGCCCGTCATCGTCAAATTACCCGAGAGAAAGATCCCCGACGCGCCGTCGATCGCCGCGTCGGAGTGCCGGCTGACCCCCGCGTTCACGCTGTTCGATCCGCCGATCAGCGTGAGGTTGTTCGCGCGCTGCAGCAGGGATCCGAGGGAAACACTGCTGCCCTTGATGATCGCCGCGCTGTCCGAGTTCGCAGTCGCGGCGGCCGCCTGAATCAGCACGTTGCCGGTCATGCCCAGGGTGACGATGCCGCTGGTTGATACCAGTTGCTCGCCGGCCATGGACTGGTTGGCGCTGCCCAAGTCACCCCCCAATACCGACAGATCAACGCCCATTAGGTTGATATTGCCGCCCGTCGAGACCTGGTGGTTGCCGCGCAGAGTGATATCGCCGCCGCCGGTGGCGGCGATATTGACCGCGCCGCTGTTCATACTCACATTCTGGTTCGCCTTCAGATTCAGCACGGAAAGCGCGCCAAGATACATGGCGTTGTTGATGTCGATGTTGTCGGCAGCGGTGAAGCTGATGTTGCGGTCGAGGGTCGCGCCCGCGGTGCCGATCGTGTTACCGGCCGCCGACGGGTTATAGTTGATGTCGCCGCCGGCCACCAGTTGCAGCGAACCGTTCGGCAGGATCACGGTGTTATCTACCGGCGCGGTAAGCGAGACGTTGATGTTGCCGCTTGCCTCCAGCTTCAGGTTGCGCGCCTGCTGCACGGTGTTGATCGTCAGGTTGCCGGGCGTGAAGAAGGTAAAGTCGTTGACCGTGCCCACGCCGGACACGCTGGTTCCGCCGCTGTCCACGTAGAAAATCGGGCCGTCCGCATACTTGCCGCCGGCGTTCAGGGGCAGGGTTTCCTTGATCATCGGCGCGGTCAGGAACGGCGGCGTTGAGCGCGTCGGCCCGGGCGTGGGCGTATCCGGGCAACCCGCCACCGGGCAGGCGAAGAGGTTGATGGTCGCAGCCGTATTCAGTGGCGCGTTGGCATTCTGCAGATCGATCGCCGCGCCGCCATTGTTCGCGCCGCCTGCGCCGCGCAGCGTAATGACGGTGAGCGTGTTGGTGGTGATCGCGCCATTGGTGGCGATGATCGGCGACGGCACCGGC
>CAZXNF010000197.1:0-6877 GCA_964641785.1 uncultured Streptomycetaceae bacterium
GCTCTGCGCGCCGGTGAAGGCGCCGCGCTCGTGACCGAACAGTTCGGACTCCAGCAGGTCCTTCGGGATGGCCGCGGTATTGATTGCGATGAAGGGCTTCGTCGCGCGCGGGCTGTGGCGATGCAAGGCACGCGCCACGAGCTCCTTGCCGGTGCCGGATTCGCCGGTGATCATGACGGTGGCCTGCGACTGCGACAGCCGTCCGATGACGCGGAACACTTCCTGCATGGCCGGCGCCTGGCCGAGGATCTCCGGTGCGGTCTCCATCGGCTCTGCCACGACCGTCTGGCGCAGGCTTTCGTCCAGCGCGCGGCGGATGAGCTCCACCGCGTGGTCGACGTCGAAGGGCTTGGGCAGATACTCGTAAGCGCCGCCCTGGAACGCGGCGACGGCGCTTTCGAGATCCGAGTACGCGGTCATGATGATGACCGGCAGGTTTGGATGCGCGGCCTTTGCCCGCTGCAGCAGTTCGAGCCCGGAACTGCCCGGCATGCGAATGTCGGAGACGATCACCTGCGGCGCGTCGGTATCCAGCGCCGCCAGCGCGTCGGTGGCCGCGGCGAAAGTCTTGAAGGGGATGTTCTCGCGCGCGAGCGCTTTTTCGAACACCCAGCGGATCGAGCGGTCATCGTCGATGATCCAGACGGGTTTCATGGTGGCACCGGGGATGGGAAACGGGGGAGGAGGCATCGGAGAGTCAACGCGGACGGGCGCGCTGACAACCGTGGCCGGCAGAGTGAGGTTTACCATTTTCGATTGCCCATTTTCGATTTACGACTTGCCGTTGCTGCCTTCACGCAACGGCAACATGATGTTGAAACAGGTACGGCCGGGCGCGGACTCCAGCGTGATGGCGCCCTGGTGCTGCTGGGTAATGAAGGTCTGCGCGATCGTGAGGCCCAGCCCGCTACCGCCCTCGCGCCCCGACACCAGCGGGTAGAAGATGCGGTCGAGGATGTCCGGCGACACGCCGGGGCCGTTGTCGATGACCTGCACCTCGATCGCATGCCGGTAGTGCTTGCGGGCCAGCACCACCTGGCGGGCGATGCGTGTGCGGAAGCGGATTTCGCCGCGCACGCCGGCGGCGGTCTGGGCCTTGATCGCCTGCGCCGCGTTGCGCGCCACGTTGAGCAGGGCCTGGATGATCTGCTCCTTGTCACCCTTGAACAACGGGAGGCTGGTGTCGTAGTCGCGCCGCACCGCGATGCCTTCGGGAAATTCCGCGAGCAGCAGGCTGCGCACGCGTTCGAGCGCCTCGTGGATGTTGATCAGGCCGGGCTGCGGCAGCCGGTGCGGCGTGAGCAGGCGGTCCATGAGCTGCTGGAGGCGGTCGGCCTCCTTCATGATGACCTGCGTGTACTCGTGCAGCGCCGGCCGGTCGAGTTCGCGGTCGAGCAGCTGCGCGGCGCCGCGGATGCCGCCGAGCGGATTCTTGATCTCGTGGGCGAGGTTGCGGATCAGTTCGCGGTTGGCCTGGTTCTGGTCGAGCATGCGTTCCTCACGCGCGATCTTGATCTGCTGCTCGATGTGGCGAAATTCGATCAGCAGCCCGGTCCAGCCGGCGGTCCAGCTTTCCAGTTCGATCGGCGTTACGGTGCATGAAAGCAAGAGCCGCGCCCGCCCGTGCCCGCCAAGGGTTACCTCGTGCTCGGTGTAGCTGCAGTTGTTGGCTTGCGCGTAGCCGATGGCGAACGACAGCAGCTCGGTGTCGGTAAACGCCTGGTCCAGCGTCTGCCCGACGGCGGCGGTATTGGAGAATTCGAACAGGTTCTCCGCCGCCGGATTGGCGTAGCGGACGCGGCGATCGGAATCGATGACGACGACCGCGGTAGCCACCAGATCGAGCCCCGCCAGGGCGGCGGTCGGCACGCTCACCCCCCGCCCTCTGCGCCGCCCGCGGCGGCGCCTGCGACCGGACCGGTCAGCGCAGGGCGGTGATTTCCTTCTGGATGTTGGCGATGTTGCTTTCGTGCAGTTTCACCTGCTTCTGGAACGGCGCCACCCGCTCCTCGACCCGCGCGAAGTTTTTTTCGCTGCCCAGGCGCAGGTCTTCCTGTTCCTTCAGTTTCTTGCGCGCCTCTCCAAGCAGGCGTTCCTCGTTGGACAGTTCGGTTTCGAGGATCTTGCGGCGGTCGCCGTCGCGCGCCTTCTGCTCCGCGGTACTGACCGAGGGAAAGCTGGCGGGACCGGGGTTGCCCTTCACGGCCGGCCTGGCCGGGTGCACGGTATTCGGCGGATCCAGCACCACGATCTGGCAGCCCTTGGACTCGATCTTGAGGTTGGTGTAGCGCACGTTGCCGTCCTTGTCCGTGCACTTCCACATGTCGGCCATGGCCGGCGCCGCGGTGGCGGCAAAGAGTGCGGCGATCGCGGCTTTTTTGATCCTGCGTCGGTTCATGCGTGCTCCATCCATGGCGCGCCTCTGCAGCGGTCATCTTCACAACGCGCCGGAGGGGCGTGCGTTGACGGACACCGGCCTGCAAGGCCTGCGGCAGTCTATGGCAGCCTCGGGGAAGATTCAACGCATGACCTCAATCAGACTTCAAACAGGGGGCCGCAACGAAAAAGGGCGGGACACCCCCGCCCTTTCCGTCCGGCAAGCAATGGTTACGAACTGTAGTACATCTCGAACTCGAGCGGATGCGTCGTCATGCGGAAGCGCGTGACTTCGTCCATCTTGAGGGCGATGTAGGCGTCGATCATTTCGTTAGAGAACACGCCACCGCGGGTCAGGAACTCGCGATCCTTGTCGAGCGCTTCCAGCGCCTGGTCAAGCGAAGAGCAGACGTTGGGCACCTTCTTGGCTTCTTCGGGCGGCAGGTGATACAGGTCCTTGTCCAGCGGCTCGCCGGGGTGGATCTTGTTCTGCACGCCGTCGAGGCCGGCCATCAGCAGCGCCGAGAAGGCCAGGTACGGGTTCGCGGTCGGGTCCGGGAAACGGACCTCCACGCGGCGGCCCTTCGGGTTGTTCACGTACGGGATGCGGCAGGAAGCCGAGCGGTTGCGGGCCGAGTAGGCTAGGTTGATCGGTGCCTCGAAGCCCGGCACCAGGCGCTTGTAGCTGTTGGTGCCCGGGTTGGTGATGGCGTTGAGCGCCTTCGCGTGCTTGATGACGCCGCCGATGTAATACAGCGCAAACTCGGACAGGCCGGCGTAGCCGTTGCCCGCGAACAGGTTCTGGCCGCCCTTCCATACCGACATGTGCACATGCATGCCGGAACCGTTGTCGCCGACGACAGGCTTCGGCATGAAGGTCGCGGTCTTGCCGTAGGACTGGGCGACCATCCACACCGTGTACTTCAGGATCTGCGTCAGGTCGGCGCGCTTTACCAGACTGTCGAACTTGGTGCCGATTTCGCACTGGCCGGCGGAGGCGACTTCATGGTGGAACACTTCCACCTCGACGCCCTGCTGCTCGAGCGCGAGCGACATCGCGTTGCGGATGTCCTGCAGCGTGTCCTGCGGGGGCACCGGGAAGTAGCCGCCCTTGACCGCCGCGCGGTGGCCCATGTTGCCGCCTTCGAATTCCTCGCCGGAGGACCACGGCGCTTCTTCCGACTTGATCTTCACGAAGCAGCCGGACATGCCCACGTTCCAGGTGATCGAGTCGAAAATGAAGAACTCGGGCTCGGGGCCGAAGTAGGCGGTATCGCCCAGCCCGGTCGACTTGAGATAGGCCTCGCACTTCTTCGCGATCGAGCGCGGGTCGCGGTCGTAGGGCTTCATGTCGGACGGCTCGAGCACGTCGCAGTTCAGATTCAGCACCGGCTCGTCGGTGAAGGGGTCCATGCGGGCGGTGTCGGGATCCGGCATCAGCAGCATGTCGGAGGCTTCAATGCCTTTCCAGCCGGCGATCGAGGAACCATCGAACGCGTGCCCGTCGGTAAACTTGGAGGCTTCAAACGCCTTGACGGGGACCTGCACGTGCTGTTCCTTGCCACGCGTATCGGTAAAACGGAGGTCGATAAACTTGACCTCGTTGTCCTTGATCAACTTCATGACATCGGCTGCGGAAGACATCGCTTTCTCCTGGCGTTGTGGTTTGAGTTGGAATCCGACTGGGAATCGAAAATGGGCGCAAATTCCGGAAGCTGCAGAATTGCAGGAAACATGCCACACCCGAAAAGCCGAAAAGCCTTATCGGACAAGCCCTTCTGCACAAGCACTGTGCATAAAATGCACCAATAGTGTGCGTAATATGCCATTTGGCACCGTATTAGTGCAATAACGCTGCTGATTACTCCATCAACCCCTTGCCGGAGACTTTCATGCCCGACCCCCGCGACATCCTGAAGACCGCCCGCGAACGCGCCCGCAAGCTGGAAGCCTCTTACGAAGGGTCGGTGACGCCGGCCGAAGCCCATGCCCTGATGCAGGCCGTCCCGGGCACCCGGCTCGTGGATGTGCGCACGAAGGTCGAATGGGAATACGTCGGGCGCATCCCCGGCGCGGTCGAGATCGAATGGAATGTCTACGACAAGCAGCGCAATCCGGACTTCCTGGCGGAACTGGCCGCGAAAGTACCGAAGGACGCGCCGGTGCTGTTCCTGTGTCGCAGCGGCGGGCGCTCGCATGCCGCTGCGGAGGCGGCCCGGCAGGCCGGCTACCAGGACGCCTACAACGTACTCGAAGGCTTTGAGGGCGACAAGGACGCGCAGCAACACCGCAACACGGTCGGCGGCTGGCGGGCGGCGGGGTTGCCGTGGGTGCAAAGTTAGCGCTTAAACTGACCACCCTGCCCGTTTCAGGAGAAGTCCCGTGAGCGACGACATCCCCAGGCCTGCACGTCTCTCCCTCCATTCCCGCCGCCGGCTGTTCCTGCAAGGCATGGGGGCGCTGGCCGTCGCCAGAGGCCCCCTCGCGCACGGGGCCTCCACGCGGGCCGTTACGGTCGCCGCGTTCGAAGCGGGCCCGACCAGCGCGCTGATCTGGGTCCGCGGTCCCGGGCAAATGCGCACGCGCATCGACTTCGGCGCCGATGCATCGCTCACTCAGGCGCGCCCGGGACCGGCCGTCGCGCTCGAACGGGGCAGCGACTACATCACCACCACCCGGCTCGACGGGCTGGCGCCCGGGCAAACGTGGTATTACCGCGCGGTCGATCCCGCCACCAACGCGCCGGTCTCGGCGACCGGACGGTTCAAGACGGCGCCTGCCGGCCCGCAGCCGTTCACTTTCGCCTTTAGCGGGGACATGCACGAAGACTACAAGCCGTTCCGGCTGTTCGACGTCATTGGCGCGCAGGATCCGGACTTCTTCCTCATGCTCGGCGACACGGTCTACGCCGACCAGCCGCGCAAGCAGTTCTCACCCTCGGTTTCGCATTACCGGCGCAAGCACGCGACGATCCGCCAGGACGAACCCCTGCAACGGTTTCTCGCGCAGCACGCTACCTACGCGATCTGGGACGATCACGAAATCGAAGACGGCGCCCATGGCGGACATCCGAACATCGGCGAAGCCCTGCAGGTATTCAAGGAATACTGGCCGGTCGAACCGGTGACGAGCGACGCTTTATACCGGCGCTTCGCCTGGGCGGGCATCGATTTTTTCATGCTCGATACCCGCCGCTTCCGGTCGCCGCAGACCGCGGCCGACGGCCCCGACAAGACGATGCTCGGCGCGGCGCAGAAGCAATGGCTGTTCGAAAGCCTGAAGGCGTCGGCGGCGCCGTTCAGGTTCATCATCACCTCGGGGCCGTTTCACGGCGGCGGTCCCGATTCGTGGGGTGGGTACCGGACCGAGCGCGATGAGATCGTCCGCTTCATCCGCGAGCAGAAGCTGCGCGGTATCGTGTTCCTGACCGCGGACTACCACCTTGCGCGCGACTGGACGAACCCGGGCACACGGCTGCGGGAGTACATGGTGGGGCCGATCGCCCAGTTCACCCACTATCAGAAGCAGCCCGCGGCGCGCGACCGTTACGAAAAATCCGGCACCTTTAACTACGGCGACGGTTTCAACTTCGGGCGCTTCCGCGTCGATCCCGCCGCCGAACAGGCCCGCTTGGAGTTCGTCGGCGCCGACGGCAAAACACTTTTTTCCGCGGACCTGAAACCCTGACGGCGGCGCCTGGCGCCGAGGGCTGTACCTGTCGCGCGGCTCAATCCACCCGCGCGCCCGAGACTTTGATGATCTGCGCGAACTTCGCCGTCTCGGTCTGGATGAACTTCGCGAACTGCTCGGGCGAGTTGGGCGAGGGCTCGGCGCCCTCTTTGGTCAGGCGCTCCTTCACGTCCGGGGCATTCATCGCGTTGACGACGCCCGTGTTGAGCTTGGCCACTACGTCCTTCGGCGTATTCGCCGCCACCAGCACACCGTACCACGTCGGCACGTCGAAACCGCGCATGCCGGACTCGGCGACCGTCGGGATCTCGGGCGCGGCCGAAGACCGCTTCGCGGTGGACACTGCCACGCCGCGCAGCCGGCCGCTTTTCACGTGCGGCATGGCGACCACGATGCCGGAAAAGAACATCGCCACATGCCCGCCCAGCACATCGATCAGCGCCGGCGCCGCGCCCTTATACGGCACGTGCGTCAACTGCACACCGGCGTCGGTCTGCAGGAGCGCCATCGCCAGATGGTTGGGGCCGCCGGTGCCCGACGAGGCGTAGGCCAGTTCCTTCGGTTTCGATTTGGCGAGCGCGATGATGTCCTTCACGCTTTTCACCGGCACCGACGGATGCACCACCAGCATCATCGGCGCGATCGCGGCGAGCGAGACGGGCTGGAAATCCCGGATCGGATCGTAGGGCACCTTGCTGAACAGATTGCCGACGATCGCGATCTCGGAGGTGTACCCCATCAATAGCGTGTAGCCGTCGGGCGCGCTCTTCGCGACGAGATCGGCGCCGATCATGCCGCTCGCGCCGGGCCG
>CAZXNF010000198.1:0-6851 GCA_964641785.1 uncultured Streptomycetaceae bacterium
GACCAGCAGTTCTACACGCGCTCTCTCATCGAATCCAATATCGACGCGATCATAACCACCGATCCGAAAGGGATCATCACCGACGTCAACAAGCAGATGGAAGCGCTCACCGGCAGCACCCGCGACGAGCTCATCGGGGCACCGTTCAAGAACTACTTCACCGATCCGGAACGGGCCGAGGCGAGCATCAAGCGGGTGTTGGCCGAAGGTAAGGTTACCAACTACAAACTTACCGCGCGCGGCAGGGACGGCAAGGAGACCGTGGTGTCCTACAATGCAACCACCTACTACGACCGGGATAGAAGGCTGCAGGGCGTATTCGCGTCTGCCCGTGACATCAACTAGCGCAGCCGGAATGGGTCGGAAGTGACGATTCATTGTTCCAGAAAGCGGTCATTCCGGCATGCTATCTCAGCGGCTATTTCTGCAAAACATCACGGGCCGCTGTGGCCGAAAAGCGGAAGCTCGGCCTCACGCTGATGAACTTCCGACTCTGGCCGGTTTAAGCCTGTCGAACGTCGGTCAAGAAGTTATCGGAAGCGGGCACTGTCTGTCAGAGCGAATCGCGACTACTGCACGTAATCATCGAGAGTATTTTTGCGATGTACTGTCGCTCCCGATTCTCGAGCCCACCACCGGCGTTCTACCGCGTCCAGCCCATTCAACTCGACCCGAGGCCGAGAGTGAGCCATTACGGGGCTCATGACAATCAGCTCAGTCGTCGGCACCAGTGTCCACACGTCACTGCCGGGCGTTTGCCAGCGTAAATCCACCACGCCGGGTTCCAGCCGGTTCCACATGCCGGGTTCGAGGCCGTAGAGGCCGGGCGAGAGCAGGGACTCGTCCGTGAAACCGTTGCGCTCGCTAGGGGCCAGGAAGTCGCGTCCGATGCTGTGAGTCGCTCCGCCCGTGCCCGTGCCCGCAAGCGTGAGGAAAAAGCTATCGTCGTTCAATACGCTGAAGTCATAGGCGCCGGGCTGGCTGATGCGGATGTACCCGCTCACATGCGTGGTCCAGTTCTCCTGCCCCGACACTGGGCCGCTGGCGGTGAAAAACGGCACGAGCTCCGCCGCGCCGCTAGTAGCGGAATAGTTCGAGTTGTAGAGCGCGTTGGTAAAATTGGTGGTTGGCGTTTTGCCCCTCTACTGATTGATGATGGTGGGCGCTGTCGGCCCGCCGAGGCCCGCCGCCGTTTGCTGGACCGCATTCCAGTCGCTCAATCCCCAGAGGCCGGTGCTCCAAGGGTACGTGCCGATGGGTGCCCCACTGCCATATTGCTGGGTCGCGTCGTTCCACAGAACGGTGCTGTCGTGCCAGTCGCTGTTGATCTGCAGGAATGTCGTGTTAGCCCCGCCACCGGATCCGAACTGGCCGGCATATTGCGGCGCAAACGCAACAACGGCATTCGCCGCCAGGACGACGCTGGCAGCGAGGAGTGCGGCAAGTGTTGCGCTGAGGATCTTCGGGAATGTCTTCACCTTGACTGCAATGTCCACATGGCGACGATTTGAAACGGCATTTGGATGAAACTAAGCCTGATCGTAGCCAAGCGTAGAAGCGAACTAACGCGCCAGTCCGGGTTTATCCGTCAATCGCTGACAGTCGGGGAGGACGGCGCCAACGAGTATCTGGCGTTCGGGGATAGGCCGCATCGTTACCCGCCCCGTCGGCAAGCAAGGAAAATTCTCATTGTTCCCCGTGGTCGCGTGTTCTGGCGCACCCAGGAGCAGGATGTCCTCCGTTGAACCAACAAAAGCCGTTAAAATCTAATGCTCGTGACCAATGCCCCGTCCATGCTTCGCTCCTTCCGCCACGTCGCCGGTCTGCTGCTTGCCGGCCTGCTGGCGGCCGGCACCGCCATCGCCGCACCAGACGACGACTTCATGGCCGCGCGCGAGGCCTTCCGCGTCGGCAATGCGGCGAAGCTCGCCGAGTTCTCCAGGAAGCTGAAGGGTTATCCGCTCGAACCGTACCTGCAGTTCTGGCAGTTGCGGCTGCGGCTGGACGATACCGCCGCCGAAGAAGTGCAGGCGGTGATGGCCGCCATCCGCGACAGCCCGGCGTCCGACCAGTTGCGCGCGGACTGGCTGCGGGTGCTGGGCAAGCGCCAAGACTGGAAGACTTTCGCCGCGGAGCATCCCCGCCTCGTCAATGACACGCCTGAACTCGCCTGCTACGCATTGCAGGCCGGGCTCGGGCCCGCGACGCTCGAAGAGTGGCAGGCGCGCGTGCGCCAGGTGTGGTTGACGGGGCGCGACCTGCCCGACGCCTGCAACCCGCTGTTCGACACGCTGGTCGCGCAGCAGGCGTTGTCGGTGGAGGACGTGTGGGCGCGCGTGCGCCTCGCACTGGAGGCCGGCAACACCGGTGCGGCGACCCGCGCGGCCAATTATCTGCCGCAGGGGCATGGCCTCGACACGCGGGTACTGGCCGGAATTGCCAGCAGTCCGCTGCAGTTCCTCGACAAAAAGGCCTACGACCAGCGCACGCGCGGCGGCCGCGAAACCGTGATGTTCGCCGTGCACCGCCTCGGCCGGACCAGCCCGCAGCTCGCCGCCGAACGCTGGGAGAAGCTCGCGCCGCAATTCTCCGAAGCCGAGCGCGCCTACGTCTGGGGGGTGATCGCGTGGCTGGGCGCGCAGCGGCTCGACTCCAGTGCGCTGGCCTGGTACCGGCGCGCCGGCCCGTTGCACGACGCGCAACTCGCATGGAAGGTGCGCACGGCGCTGCGCGCGCAGAGCTGGCCGGAAGTGGCGGCTGCCATCGACGCCATGTCCGCCAAGGAACAGCAGGACCCGGCCTGGCGCTACTGGAAGGCGCGCGCCCTGCGGCAGCAGGGCCGCAGCGAGGAGGCGCGCGCATTGTTCACGCCGCTGTCCGCCGAATACAACTTCTACGGCCAGCTCGCGCTGGAGGAACTCGGCGGCAAAGTGAACGTGCCGCTGCGCACCTACACCCCGCGCGCGGACGAAGTGAAGGCGATGGGCGCAGTGCCGGGGTTCCAGCGCGCGCTGGTCTTTTACCGGCTGAACCTGCGTTTCGAGGGCAACCGCGAATGGTTCTGGACCATCCGCGAGATGGATGACAAACAACTGCTCGCCGCTGCCGAGCACGCACGGCGGCTGGAGTTGTGGGACCGCGCGATCAATACCGCCGACCGCACCAAGGAGCTGCACGATTTCAGTCTGCGCTACCTTGCGCCGTATCGCGAACAGGCGAAGGACCCGATCGCGCGCGAGCGGCTCGACGAGGCCTTCGTCTACGGCCTGATCCGGCAGGAGAGCCGCTTCCTTCCAGGGGTGAAGTCCAGCGCAGGCGCCGCCGGTCTCATGCAGCTGATGCCCGCGACCGCCAAGTGGGTGGCGGGCAGGATCGGACTCAAGGATTGGCGCTGGGCGACGGTCAATGACGTCGATGTGAACCTGAGCCTTGGCACCTGGTACCTGAAGCATGTGCTGGATACGCTGGACAGTCATCCGGTGCTGGCCTCGGCGGCCTATAATGCCGGCCCCGGCCGCGCCCGGGCCTGGCGCGCGGACAAGCCGATGGAAGCGGCGATTTACGCCGAGTCGATTCCGTTCAATGAAACGCGCGACTACGTGAAGCGCGTGATGGCGAACGCGAGCTACTACGCGGCGCTGTTCACCCAGCAGACGCAGTCGCTGAAGGGACGGATCGGCACGGTGATGCCGAAGGGCATCAAGGAGCAGCCGCTGCCGGCGGACGAACCGTAGCAGGGCGCGAAAGACGAGAGAAGTTAGACGAGAGACGTTCTCTGGCATTCCACCGATACCGGCTGATCACATCATGCAATTCAATCGAATCCTTGTTCTCGGCGGCGCGGGTTTTGTGGGCTGCGAAATCGTGGAGCGCCTGGCGGCCCGCGGCCTGCGCGTCCGCGTGCCCACCCGCATTCGCGAGCGGGCGAAGCGCTCGCTCATTGTGTTGCCGACGGTGGACGTGGTGGATGGCGACATCCACGACCCGGTGCAGCTCGACGCGCTGGCGGCCGGCTGTGATGCGGTCATCAATCTCGTCGGCGTGCTGCACAACGGGCGCGGCAACAATACCTTCGCCGCCGCGCACGTGGAACTCACCCGCAAGGTCATCGCCGTGTGCCAGCGGCGCGGCATCCGGCGCTTGCTGCACATGAGCGCGCTGGGCGTGTCCACGGACGCGCCCAGCCAATACCTGCGCACCAAGGCCGAAGCCGAGGCGCTGGTCGCCGGTTCCGGGCTGGACTGGACGGTGTTCAGGCCGAGCGTGATTTTCGGGCCGGGCAAGTGTTTCGCCACCCTGTTCGCGCAGATGCTCAAGTTCGCGCCCGTCGTGCCGCTCGCCTGTCCCGACGCGCGCTTTCAGCCGGTATGGGTGGGCGACGTGGCGCGCGCCTTCGACGAGAGCCTCGGCAATCTCGCGAGCTTCGGCCAGCGCTACGAACTGGGCGGACCCAAGGTGTACACCCTGCGCGAACTGGTCGCATTCATCGGCCGCGCCACCGGCCATCGCCGTCCCATCATCGGACTGGGGGCCACCCTGTCCGGTTTGCAGGCGGCGGTGATGGAGCTCTCGCCGGTGAAGATACTCACGCGCGACAACGTGCGCTCCATGCAGGTGCCGAGCGTCTGTTCGGAACCGTGGCCGTTCGCGTGGGCGCCGGCGGCCTTCGAGGGCGAGGCCAGCGCCTTCCTGTCCGAGCACACGCCGCGCGCCCGCTACCGGGGCTATCGCAGCCACGCCGGCCGCGAAACCTGAGCGGGTGTCCATAGCAGGCTCTAGTGGCGTACACGCTCGTCATCGGCAACAAGAATTACTCGTCGTGGTCGCTGCGGCCATGGTTGGCGCTACGCGTGGCGGGCATCCCGTTCGACGAAGTCCGCATTCCCCTGTACGTCCCCGGCAGCAAGGAACAGATCCTGCGTTATTCCCCTGCCGGCAAGGTGCCGGTGCTGGTCGCGCCCGACGCAACCGTCTGGGAGTCGCTGGCGATTCTGGAGTTTCTGGCCGACCGGCATACCGAAGCGAAGCTGTGGCCCGCCGGGTCCGCGCAACGTGCCCGGGCCCGTGCGGTGAGCACGGAGATGCACGGCGGCTTCGCGGCGCTGCGCTCCAACCTTGGTATGAACCTGCGCAGGACGTTTCCGGATCACGCCACCACACCGGAAGTGCTGGCCGACCTCGCGCGCGTGCAGGCGCTGTGGAATGACTGTCTGGCCCGCTCGGGCGGGCCCTTCCTGTTCGGTGCCTTCACCAACGCGGATGCCATGTTCGCGCCTGTCGTGACACGTTTCATCACCTACTCGGTCAAGGTGGACGCGGCGAGCGCACGTTACATGGCCGCCGTGCGGGCGCTGCCGGCGATGAACGAGTGGTACGCGGCAGCGCGGCAGGAGACGGAAGTCCTGCCGCAATTCGAGCGGGAGACCGCGGTTTGAGATAAGTATTACCTTTGTGCTAAAGTAATACTTATTATCTGGAGTATTACTCATGTATCGTTCTTCCCTCACGGTTAAAGGCCAGCTCACCGTGCCCGTGCGCATCCGCAAGCGCCTGGGTTTGAAGAGTGGAGATCGCGTCGGCTTCGTCGAGGAGGGGGACCGGGTTTATCTGGTGAAACCGGACGATCAGGTGTCGGCGGCGTTCGGACTGCTCGAGTCCAGAAAATCGGTTGGCTTGCCGGCCATCGAGACCGCCATCCGCGCCAGCAGGAACCGTCTTGGTCGCCGTTGATACCAACGTTTTGCTGCGGGTACTGGTGGACGACCCGGGCAACGCCGGCCAATGCGCGGCCGCCCGCCGGCGGGTCCGGCAGGCCGAACGCGTGTACGTTTCCGAGGTGGTGTTGGCGGAAACGGTCTGGGTGCTGGTGATGAGCTATCAGTTCGACAAGCAGGAAGTATTGGAGACGTTCGCCAGGTTGCTGGAAAACGAACGATTCGTGTTCAGGAGCACGAAAGTCGTGATGGATGCGCTTGGTTTATACGTCGACTACCCGGTTGATTTCGCGGACTGTCTGATTCTCTCCGACGGCCGCACTCACGGCGCGCCGTTGTTGAGTTTCGACCAGAAGCTGGCCAAGCTCGAAGGGGTCACGCTTGTCCGCTGACGGGGCGCGGCGAGCTTGAAGGTGTACGTTGTCGGCGGCGCGGTTCGCGACGAACTGCTGGGCCTGCCGGTGCAGGACCGCGATTACGTCGTGGTCGGGGCGACGCCGGAAGAGATGATCGAGGCCGGCTACCAACCGGTCGGCAAGGACTTCCCGGTCTTCCTGCATCCCGAGACCCACGAGGAATACGCCCTCGCGCGCACCGAGCGCAAGACAGCGCCCGGCTACAAGGGCTTTGCCTTTCGCGCTGCGCCGGACGTGACCCTGGAGCAGGATCTTGCGCGCCGCGACCTGACGATCAACGCCATCGCGCAGGACGAGGACGGCACGCTGATCGATCCGTTCGACGGCCAGGGCGACATCGAAGCCCGCGTGTTCCGCCACGTCGGCGAGGCTTTCGCCGAAGACCCGGTGCGCATTCTGCGCGTCGCGCGGTTCGCGGCGCGCTTCGGCTTCAGCGTGGCGCCGGAAACGCTGGCATTGATGCAGCGCATGACGGAAGCCGGCGAGGTGGACGCGCTGGTACCGGAGCGGGTGTGGCAGGAACTGGCGCGCGGCCTCATGGCGCCCATGCCGTCGCGCATGTTCGTGGTGCTGCGGGACTGTGACGCGCTGGGGCGCATCGCGCCCGAACTGGAGGCCCAGTTCGAACTGGAAGGGGAGCTTTCGCCGACGCTCGACGCGCTCGATGCCGCGGCCGAGGCCGGTGCATCGCTGGAGGTGCGCTTTGCGGTGCTGACTCGTG
>CAZXNF010000199.1:0-1519 GCA_964641785.1 uncultured Streptomycetaceae bacterium
CCCGCGCTGCGCGCAAGGGAGGGGATCTGCGAAAAAGTTCTTAAGGAGTTTCTGATTAAGGAGTTTCTGAACAAGTGGTAGATCGTCATTCCGGCGAAGGCCGGAATCCAGGGAATTCAAGCGTCTGGACACCTGCCTGCGCCGGTGTGACGAGCTTAATCAGAGCTTCCTTAAGTAAGCGCCATTCGTGTCTGACACCATTAGCGTCCTCAACATCCCGTCCTGTGCGTCTGCTGAACGCTGATTTCGGACTCGCCCTGCATTCACTTCATTCTTTTGATGTCGGTGTAGTCACCGCGCGTGCGCAGGATGACCTTCACGTCGGCCTTGCCCCGGTTTCGCCAGTACCAGCCGTGGTTGCCCCTGAACGCAGCCTCCAGCACGCCCTCGTCGGAGCGAACCCCACGACCTTTTTCGTAGCTGATGGACTTGCCTGGCGCATCACCGTGGGTGTCGAAATTGACCTCTCCACCCTCAACGACCCACGAATATTGCGCTTTGGCGCCTTCGGCCATCGTCAGCTTGATTTCCGTGCCCTCTCCCGGGGTCAGCGTGAAGGGAATCTCGTCGCGCCATTCAACCGTGCGGGCAGCAGCCACCACAGCGGCTGCGGGTGGTTGTGAAGGATTGGCCGATGTAGTGGCGGGCGTTGTTCCGGTGACCGGCGACGGTACTGCCGTGGCGGTGGCGGCGGCATCGGCCGCAGCTTCTGCCGCCAGCCGTTGCTTGATGTCACCCATTTCGGTCATGCGCAGGGCGCGACCGATGCCGGTGGGATCGATGCCGTATTCAGCCGGAAGCACGACGGCAACCAAGAGCACCAGCGCCGAAATGGCAGCCAGGATGGTGGACCGCACAAGCTGCTTGGACGAGGGCAGTTCGGCGCGCATGGGAGTATCGCTGTTGTACATGTTGAATATTCCTTGCGTGTTCAAGACACAAGGTAGCCGGTGAGCTGGCTGCCCACCAGAATGAAGCCTGCGCTCATCATGGCAACATTGGCTGTGTAGGCGTTGCGGACGAAGCTCGGTGTGCGGCGCCAGTAACTCATGCCGATCAGGATGATCGCCAGGGCCAGCAGTTGTCCGATTTCCACACCCACGTTGAAGGCGAGCAGGTTGGGCACCAGTCCGTCGGGCGAGATCTCGTACTCAATGATCTTGGTCGACAAACCAAAACCATGGAACAGGCCAAACACCAGGGTTGCGGTCTTGGTGTTGGGCTGGAACCCCAGCCATCGCTGGAAAGCACCGATGTTGTCCAGGGCCTTGTAGACAACCGACAGTCCGATGATCGCGTCGATCAGGTAGCTGTTGATCCCGACGTTGAAGTACACGCCGAGGATCATGGTGGTGGAATGGCCCAACGCAAAAAGGCTCACGTAGATGGCGATGTGTTGGAGCCGGTAGAGGAAGAAGATCACGCCGAACAGGAACAGGATGTGGTCGTAGCCGGTCATCATGTGTTTGGCGCCCAGGTACATGAAGGGCAGCAGATTGACGCCTGCTATCTCCTGTAT
>CAZXNF010000199.1:1529-6778 GCA_964641785.1 uncultured Streptomycetaceae bacterium
GTCGCCCTCTGTGACGGCGTGGGCAAAGGCCTCTGTGCTGCCAAGAAGAAGGCAGCTGAAGAAGGCTGAAAGCAAAAAGAGACAGGGGTGCCAGATCGCCCATGGCGAACTTGGCAGCCTGTCGTGAACATGGCTGTGCATGAAGACTCCGCTGGTCTGAAAGAAAGGCAAGCGCTGCGTGGCGCAGCGCGAGGGCGAGAACGTGAGCGAGAACCTAGTGTGTCTGACACCCTTAACTGCTCGCGATCTCCACATTGCACATCAGGTAAGTTGGCGCCGGACAAACCAAATCGTCAACGGTGGCAACAGGATCCACTGGAATAACGGAAAAATTCCGGTTCCCAGGACCGGTAGCGTTGGCATCGATGGCGTATAGCTCCATCGCTCCAAGGGGCCGGTGGCCAGAGCCTCGAGAATGATCGTGATGGCCACCCCCACCGCTACAAAGCCCGCAACCTGCGAGGGACTCGGATGAATAATCCACCAGCGTGATCGCGCGCGCGCTGCCACGCACCAGAACGCGACAAGGGAGATGGCAGCATCTCCAAAGCTTGCCTGAGTGCAGGCCGCGACACCGACCCAGTGCGGATCGCTCGGCATTGCCGCAAAGAAGGGTATTTGCCACATCTCCCAGACGAAATTGAGAAGAAAGGAAAAAATCGCCACATTGAGCTCAGGCAAACCTACGATTCCAGATTGTGCTTGCATGAGTTTTGAACGCTTCCCGCGACGCCTAACGTATCGAGCTAACCGGCGGGCCGCGCCGACGCTTGCAAGCAAGAAACCGCGTGCCGGCCCGTCCGGTTGAATGCAGGGTTGGGCCGCATGGATTCAGCGTGCAACCGCGGCTTCGGCGAGCCCGGAAAGCGCCTTACTCAAGCCGCCCACAGCGGGGCACTGGGCGGCGCCGTGGCGCTGCGCAAGGAATGCCGGGTCGTTGTAACTGAGCCAGACCCTACCCTTGGCGTCCTCCCACACTAGAGCCTTGAGCGGAAGATCGATGCCCGCTGACTGCGCGCACTCTATCAAAGGCGTACCACCTTGAGGATTCCCAAAAATGAGCAGCTCGGTTGCGCGCAGTGTCTTGCCAACTTTCGCAGCTCCAGCGGCGTGATCGATGCGAGCAAAAACGATCAGGCCCCTTTGTTTGGCGAGTTCCTCGAAGCGGTTCATCGTTTCCTTAGCACCATGCGGGCTCACTATGGAAATGAGTCCGTCAGCGGCTGAAACCAGCGATGAGATCGAAACGAGAACGGCAATCACTAGACAACGCGGAATACCCATGAACGGCTCCTTCGAGTGATACAAACTGGCCGTGAGGCCCAACGTGGTTTATCAAGCACCATTATCAGCGCCCGGTTCATCGTATCCGATGAACGGGTTTTTCGTGACTCCCGGAAATTCCTTACCCCGCAACAGGCTCGCAAAATTCCCTAAAGGAAACGGATCGCGTCCGCCTACCCCATCACCCGCCTGACCGTCGCCAGTACCATCTCATCCGCCCCGCGCGGCCCGATCAGCGACAGCCCGACCGGGCAGCCCTCCAGCGTACCGAGCGGCAGGCTCGCCTGCGGCAGCCCGGCGAGGCCGGCAATGCACAGCAGGCTCATAGCGCGGGTGCGGAAATCGTCCACCGCCGCGGGCGGAGAATTGAGCAGCGGCGCGATGCCGGACACGGTGGGCAGCACCAGCACCGCGTCGTCGCCCAGCAGGTCCGCCATCCGTCGCGCGATCGCGGCGCGCTTGGCCTTGAGCGGCGCCACGTCCGCGGGCGTGAGGGTGGATGCCCACTGGATGCGCTCGCGCACGCCGGGGCCGAGCGCGGGTTTAGTCTGCGTGATCCAGGCACCGTGTTCCGCCCACACCTGCGCCCCCTGCAGTACCTTGAAGACCTCGAACCACTCGCGCAGGCCCTCAGCGCTCACGGTGACAGGTTGGGGTTTGCCGAGCTTCTTGGCCACGCGCTTTACTCCTGTCGCCAGCGCCGCGGTGACCTCGGGCCCGGCCATCGCGAAGGCGTCGTCCGCGAGCAGCACGCGCGGCGCCGGTTTGCCCATGACCGCGCTGCCCATCAGCACGCGCCCCACCGTTTCCAGCAAGGCGGCATCGCGCGTGAACCAGCCGCCGGTGTCGAAGTCATGCGCGAGCGGGCAGGCGCCGTCGAGCGGCACGCGCCCGTGCGAGGGCCGCATGCCGAACACGCCGCAGAAGGACGCGGGGGCGCGCACCGAGCCGCCGGTATCGGAACCGAGCGCGAAATCAACGAGCTTGCCCGCCGTCGCCACCGCCGAGCCGCTGGACGAGCCGCCGGGGATGCGCCCCGGCGCGTTGGGATTCACCGGCGTGCCGTAGTGCGCGTTTTCGCCGGCGAGGCTGTAGGTCAGCTCATCGGTCTGCGTCTTGCCGACGACGCTGGCGCCCGCATCGAGCAGGCGCTGCACGGCCGATGAAGTGTGCGTGGCCGCGGGATGCGTTTCGAGCCATTCGGGGCTGCCGAAGCCGGTCTTGTAACCGGCGATGGCGTAGATGTCCTTGATGCCGCAGGTCAGGCCGGCGAGCGGGCCGGTGGCGGCGCCTTTCGCTTCAACGTGGGTGTGGCGGCAAAAGGCGTTGAGGGTGTCGCGATCGAGGATGGAGGGCATGCCCCGATTATATTGGCGGCCTGCCGGCTGTGCGGATAGCCGATGAAAAGTCTGTCGCCCCGCGCCTCAATGCCCGTGCCGATGATGCAAATCGGGCACGTGCGGATGGCTGTGCGTCAGCGGCGCATGGGCGTGCTCGTGCGCGTGCGGCTCGGGGCCTTCGTCGCCCCGGTGCGCATGCTGGTGATGCTCGTCATGCACGTGGCGGTGGGCATGCGCCATCGGCTCGTGTGCATGCGAATGCGCGTGCCGTTCCGTCAGCACCAGCCACGTCGCGCCCGCCATCATCACCAGCGCCAGCGCAAAGACCGGCGTGACCGGATCGCCGAACACCAGGATCGCGACACCGGCGCCGATGAACGGCGCCGTACTGAAATGCGCCCCGGCGCGCGCGCTGCCCAGGTGCCGCAGCGCGTAAATGAACAGCACCAAACTGATGCCGTAGCCGAAGAATCCGACCACGAGCGCCGCGCCGAGCGTGACCATCGATGGCACCGGCATACCGATGACGACAACCGCGAGCCCCAGGTTGACGGCACCGGCAACCAGCCCCTTGATCATCGCCAGCAGCGCGGGGTCGCTCGCGGACACCTTGCGCGTGAGGTTATTGTCCAGCCCCCAGCACAAGCAGGCGCCGACGATCGCCAGCGCGCGCAACGAAAATCCAAACGCAGCCTGCGGGTCGTACGACAGCAGCACGCTCGCCGCGAGCATGATCGCGGCGGCCAGCCAGATGCGCGCGCCCACCGCTTCACGAAAAATCAGCGCAGCCACCAGCGTCGTGATCACACCTTCGAGATTGAGCAGCAACGAAGCGCTCGACGCGCTGCTGCCCGAAAGGCCCCACAGCAACAGTACCGGCGCGACCACGCCGCCGGCCACAATCGCGCCGGCGAGCCACGGGAGATCGCGACGACGGAGTGGTGCTTCCCGGTTGGTCGCTCGGGTGCCGCCAAACGTGGCCATGGCCAGCCGGGTGAGCAGCAGCCCGCAGCCGCTGCCGAGATACAGCAGGCCGGCAAGCGCGACTGGCGAGAGGTCGCCGATCAGCAGCTTGGCGAACGGCGTACTCGCACCGAACAGCGCAGCCGCGGTCAGCGCAAACAGTGCGTAACGCTGAACGGAAAGATCGATCATTGAGTCGTATGGCGCGGGACGTGCGCGATCTCAATCGACCTGACAGAAACAATACACGAACTGCTGGATTGTTCCCGACGGAGTCTGGTGAGACTCGGTCGCGCTTTCGACCAGCCGGAAACGGAGCCCGAATTCATCGTGCAGGGAGGCCGCATCGTAGCGGGTGACATCCAACCCGCTGCATTGGGTCGGGCCCTCCGGTCCGAACGTGGCAACGATCACATGTCCGCCGGGTTTTAGCGATGCAGCAACCTGCCGGACATAAGCCCCGCGCTGCTCGGGTGTTACCAGAAAGTGAAACACCGCCCGGTCATGCCATACATCGTAGTGCCGCTTCGGCAGACTCGTCTTCGTCACGTCAGCGACCAACCACGTTACGTTCTGACCGAGTTCCCACACACGCCTTTTGGTCACTTCGATCGCGGTTTCCGAGATATCGAGGACGGCAAGGTTCCGGTACCCTTTTGCGAGCAGATCGTCCACGAGCGTCGACTCTCCACCCCCGACATCGATGATTGATGCCGACACATCCGGAGCTGCGCGGGCTATAAGCTCGAGCGAACGCTCCAAGTGTGGCCGATACCAACTGACCGCATCGGGCGCTTTCGTCAGATAGACGGTATCCCAGTGGGATTTTGCCCGCATGTGATTTCTCCCGATTCAATCCGCTGACCCAGGCTGTAAAAGAGATGACCGCGGCATTCGCAGCCTGCAAGTGGCTGCAATGCAAGATTTTACGCGCTTAATGACGGTGGCGATGCACGTCCGGTGCGCCGGCAGATGCGCCGCGATACCCGCGCAATTCATCGTAGCGCGCAATCTGCGCCGGCTGCAGCAGCGCGGCAGTTTCCAGGTGGGTCTTCAGATGCGAGCTGCGGACGCGCGCCTGCGCCGCGCCGATCTCCGCGAGCTTGGCGTCCACCGCGGCCGGTGTGGCACGCTGCTCCGCGAACAACGCATCGAGCTCCCGTTCGCGTTCGACCAGCTCGGCGCCCAGCGCCCGCGCCTCAGCCTTGTGCCGCTGCATGAGGGTATCGAGCGCCGCGCGCTGCGCCGCCGACAACCCCAGCCGGTCTGCGAGTTCCAGCGCATGCATGGGGCCGGGATAGGAATTGAGTTCCGCCGCGCGAGCAAACCCCATGCCTGCGCCGGCGAGATAGCCCGCGATTTCGTCGGGCGACAGCGCCTTGAGCGCGCGGGCCTGCTGTCCGGCGTACGGTTGGTCCGCGGCTGCGGCGTGAAGTGCCACGCTGGCGGCCACCAAACCCATGATGAATTTCATCTTCGCTCCTTGGTTGTTGAATCAACGGGACGGATACTCACATCGTCACACCGTCACACGGCCGCGCCGGGTGAGGTCGTATGGACCGGCTTCGCGTGCCGCCGTTCCCGGGGCCGGCGTAGCAGCAGGTACACCGCCGGGATCACGAACATCGACAGCAGCGGCGCGGTGATCATGCCGCCGACCAT
>CAZXNF010000200.1:0-6741 GCA_964641785.1 uncultured Streptomycetaceae bacterium
ACACAGTGAGGTCGGCGGCGGTGAGCAGTAAGGGCTTCATGAGGTTCCAGAATCGTTGAGGTAGGGTGGTCAGCCGGCCGGTGCATGCGCTTGCTGCGTCGTGACGCCTTCACGAGGATACTCCACGGGGCTTGGCCCGGCGTTTCGCGATCGCAATCCCGTTGTCGAGGCCGTACCGGCCCTGAGACATTAAAGTTGCTTCGCGGAAAAATATTTCATTTTGGAAGGCGAGGCTAGCGTCGTACTGCCGCTGGACGACGGCTCCAACCAACGCGTTGCCACACTCTCGCACGGCATGAGCTTCGGCGAGATGGCGCTGCTTGGCCAAGCGGCGCGCAGTGCGTCGGTCTTCGCCGATAGCCGCGTGCGCATCTGGCGGCTGCAAGCCGGCGCGCTGGGCCAGCTTGCCACCGTGCAACCAGACGTCATGATCAACGTGCTGAAGAACCTCTCCGTCGACCTCGTGCAGAAGCTGCGCCAGGCCAACCGGATGATCGGGGCGCTGGCAACCTAGCGCTAAATTGCTATCACTGAGGCGTAGAGCAACACGAGCAGTGCCACGGACACAATGGAGACTACGGTCGGCAGCACCGACTGTTCTTCAGGGTGATGCACGTCATGATCGATCAACATGGTGGCCTCCTCGTGGGATACGCGTGTCTGCAATCTAACTGGGTCGCAACTCCTGCTTTGTCCGGGGATGGCTGACATCCCCCTCGCCGGGATGAATATCAGCGAAACCCCCACACCGCCCGCGCGGCGCCCTGCCTAAGGTTAGGTAAGTCCGTTCCAACTCCCTGATGGGACGGATCAGGCCCCGTTTTCATGCTTGCGTGAAAACGGGGCCTTTATCCGTACCCGTTCATGCGGGAGCGGGGGAGACCGACCCACGTTCAACGCGCGCCCCGGGGCGGGCAGGAGGATATCGAGATGGAACGCCAAGCCCAGTGCCCGTATTGCCACAGCCTCATGGAGATTCCTTCCGGGATCGCATACGGAGACGAAATCAAGTGTGCCCGTTGCGGGAAGGCCTCGAAGGCAGCGTCCGACCCGGAAGGCGCGGAGTTGGTGACGCTCGCCGAAACCGACCGGGTGGGCTAGTAGTGCGGTGTCCCTGCCCGCTGCATCCCTGTCGCGGCGCGCCGGCCGTGCATTCCGTACGAAACCGGATATGAAGGCCTTCCTGCGCCTGTTTCGGTTTATGCACGCCTTGGTAGCAGTGCTCTTTGCGTGCGCCGCACTAATGCTCATCACCATTGCCGCCCACATGGGCGGCGTGGCGTTTCTCGGCGGATTGAGCGGGGCCTCGGCGCAGACGATCATCGAAGCGGTGGGTTTGCTGGCGGCGGCAGTCGTCGCGCTCCAGATTGCGGAAACGATCGCTGAGGAAGAGGTCATCCGCGACGCCGACATCAGCACGCCCACCCGTGTGCGGCGCTTCCTGTCGCGTTTCTTCGTCGTCGTTATCGTCGCGCTGGCCATCGAAGGACTGGTGGCAACCTTCCGGGCGCTGCACGAAGATCCGGCGCAACTTCCCTTTGCGGCGAGCTTGCTCGCCGCGGTTGGCGTGCTGCTGGCCGCCTGGGGCCTGTTTGTCTATCTCAACAGATTTGCCGAGGAACTGGAACCCGAGGCCATGGCGGACGCGAAGCGCGAAGACCGCAAGCTCAAATAGTCAGGCGAGGCAGCGGGATGAATAACGGCGTCTCCCTCGGGCCTGATGGACGCCCCGGTCTGGCGGCGCCCCGGCATATCCGGCGGTTTTCGTCGTTATGTTGCGCTGCGTCCTGGGCGACCGCGCGCAACTCTCACTGATTCTTAACGCTTTCTTCCCGCGTGACATAAGTCTCGTCCCCGGCGCAAACCTTGCAGATATGCCCGTGTCATTGTTCGTCCGGGCCCGCGCGGTGGCGGCGATGACGGCCAGTAGGGTGACGTTGGTCACAGGGAAATGCGCGGGCAGATGGACCAAGGGGAATGTCATGAGTGTCAGTGTAATGCGTGAGTTTCTGGCGTGGTCGACGATCATCAACTACGGGATATTGATCGTCTGGTTTCTGTTGTTTTCGTTCGCCCATGACTGGACGTACGGCCAGCAGGCGAAGTGGTTCCGCCTGTCGGTGGAGCGCTTCGATGCGTCCAACTACCTGTGCTTTTCGCTCTTCAAGCTCGGGATCGTGCTGTTCAACCTGGTGCCTTTCCTGGCGCTGAGCGTCGTAACCTGACCAGCGGCGCTCGCACGACCGCGTGCCGCCATTGAACCGGCGGTGCGCGCCCTCATCTGCCATGCATGTCTGACACCGCCGCCCTCAAGGACCTCTCCGGCGCGCTGCGGGTGCTTCACCGCTCACTGGCGGAGCGCGCCCGGCGTGACCACGAGCGCGCGCACGCCACGGTGCTCTCTCCCGACGAACTCCTGCGCCTGCTGACGACCGATCCGGCCTTCGGCTGGCTGCGCGGCCTCTCCGAACTGATGGTCGATCTCGACCTCATTGCCGACGCGAAGCCGCCGGTACTGGATGACGTGACTGCTTCGGTGCGCGGCGCAGTGGAGCATTTCATCGCCGCGCCCCGTGCCGATGCGCAGGCCCACGCGTTCGCGCAGCGGTACTGGTCGTGCGTGCACGACGATCCGCATGTGGCGATGGCGCATGCGGGCGTGAAGCGCGCGCTGGAAGCCTGGCCACGGCCGCGTCAGGACGACGCCGGCAGCCTGCTGCACGAGCGGCACGTGCTGGCCGAGAAGGCCCGCCACCGCAAGCCGCTGCACTGACCACTGACCACTGACCACTGACGCGCGACGCTCGCGCGCGGTATTCACAAGGACCGACCATGCTCGATTTGACCGGCTACGGACGCCTCACTGAATTTTCCCGACTCACGGACCGCATGCTCGCGCAGGCATCCCGGGAGGCGGTGGCGCAGGCCGCTCGCCTGCTCGCCGCCCAACTGTCGCACTACCAGCGGAAGTTCGGCGCGCTGCCCACGGATACCGTCATCGAACTGCTCGCCAGGCAGGACCTGACAGAGGAAGAAGCGGGCCTGGTGGCGGACGGGCTGGAGAACCTCGCGGTGGCGCTGGCGACCGTCCCGGACGACGACGGACCGGGGGAAACGGTGCAGTAGACGGTCATGAGTCCGTACGGACTCATGGCCAAGGCCCGGCGTGCGGAACTCCACAGTGCCCGTGCGACACTCGGACCGGGCATCCCCAGCCAGCGATACGATAAGGCCATGGTTTCCCCTGAGCCCCGCCCGCAGGCATCGACATGCAGATGACGATCATCGAATTGAGATGGGCCATCACCGCCGCGGCGACCCCCGTGGCGGATCAATGGGGCGCATCTTGCATCCTCAAGAAGCGTGGCGAGCCGCTGGACTACATCCTCGACGGCATGTTCGATGCGCCGTAAGCCGCCTGCAATGCGGCACGGGCGTTCGGCGGTCGCATGGTGCTGGAGCACAGCGGCAGCTGACCGGCTTCGCGATACTCCGACCCCGCGCATTGCGGGTGTGCTTTTGTGCGTTAGCGTACGGAACGCCTGGGCCGATACAGGCTATCTTTCCCGTGCCGGTGCTTGATCTGTCCCTGGGCGCCGGCCCGGCCCCGGTTTCCATTCAGCGATGAGCTTCCGGGGCCGTTCTTTTGCCTTTTTGCATCGCACGCAATCCGTTCATAGGCAAGCGCGCGACGCCGGCGGCCTTACCCTGCGGTCAGAATATTCCTACGTTCTGATCAGCAGCCAGCCGATGCTGCGACTGCGCTTGGGCGGGCATTCTTCGAGTGTGGATTCCGGAACCCCGGTCTCCCATACCGTCACCAGATATCTACAGGGGGTAAACATGATTTCCTGGGCCGTAACTTTCCTTGTCATTGCACTGATTGCCGCGGTGCTGGGTTTCAGCGGCATCGCCGGTACCGCCGTCAACATCGCGTGGATCCTGGCGGTCGTGGGCATCATCCTTGCCATCGTGTTCGGAGTGCTCGGGCGCCGTCCGCCGGTGTAGCGTCGCCGCGCCTCGGCAAGAAGCGGGCGTTACCGGAGCGTCTGTTGGTGCGCGGGCACCGACAGACCTCCGTACGCCAGGCGACGCATACTGGCCATCCTGCTGCCGTCTCCGGCAGCGAACATGATCGGAGCCGAGAGACCGGAGTGTCGCGAAGTAACGGATCCGTTGCCCGTAGCGTTGGTGGTGGCGGTTGCCGCCACCTTCGGACTGCTCTTCGTCACCCTGCTCATGCACTGACCGCAGTGTCGTTGCCGTGTCGGTCGGGCGCGGAGAGACGCTACAAGGCTCCCCACGCAAACTGTCGCCTGTCACCAGCAACTAGGAGGCGACATGGCAAAGGATCTCTACCGGGAAAATGCAGAGGACGCAGCCATTGCGGCTGTGATGTCCGCAGGAACCGTCGCCATCGCGGGCCTGCTGTTCGTGCTGCTGATCGCAGCGCACGATGACTAACTGAGAGTGACGCGGTTCATCGCGTCGTCGATCTGCAGCCGCCAGTCGTTGCCGCGCGCCACGTCCAGCGCGGACAGCGTGACGGCTACCTCGCGGCGCCGGAACCGGATCATGAAGGTGAAGTCGGGCTCGGTCTCCGTGGGAAGCTGGTCGGGCCAGTCCAGGGCCACGCTGTTGTCCGGGGCGACCGTCAGCACGTACTTTGCTACCTTGAATTTCAGGCCGAGAAACTCAGCCGAGGTCATGGACATGGCGGCAGCCGCGTGCGCGGAAGTGTTGACAGGACCAAATACTAGCATCGACAAATCGTAATTTTCCGCCGGTTGTCGGGCCTGGCGGACCGGTCGGGTATCCCAGTGTGCGATCCCGCACAGTCCTTGCGTTACCCGACGGCTAGATTCTGAAAGTCGGTTCTGACCGTTCCGTTCCAGAGCGGGGCCAGCCGTACGGACCAAGGCGCACAGGCGCCATCGCAAACGCCACGGCCGCTTCAAGCCGCGCTCCCCTTTCCGAACGCAGGAGGCAATCTTGCATCAGTTGATCCGTAGCGGCCCGTGGGTCATCGTTGCGATGGCCTGCAGGAACTATCGCGGCAAGTGGCTTGCGCGATGCTGGATCTGCAAGGGCGCAACGCCGCACTCGATTCCCTACGTGCTGGGCGGCCTTCACCATACGCCGGAAGCCGCGGTGGAGGCGGCCTGCATCTGCGGGCAGATGGTGATTGCAGGCCAGCCCGTCGAACCACTGGCCGGTGAAGGGCGCCATCCGGCATCCCTGAATCTCTCGCCTGCCGCGGTTGGCCCCGGCGCAGCGACGATCTGATGCGGTCATCGCTGCGGACGCAGCGCGCGGCGGACTATGGCGGCGGCGCAGGCGTCTCCCCGGTTTGCGGAGGCGCCGCTTCGGCCGGGGCGGGCTCGGTCCAGGTGCATTCGCCCCGTTTGCGGGGAACGACCAATGTTCCGTTGATGACGCCCTCAGTGCCGCAGTGGGTCATTCTGTCCACGTCCAGCATCTTGACGTTGTAGAAGTCGCCTTTCCGTTCGATCAGCAAGCTGCCGTTGCGCAGGGCGATCGTGGTGCCGGCCACCGAGTCCGCCCACCGCCCATCCTCCCGACGCGACTCGAACGAACAGTGGAAGGGACCGCTGCTGCTCCACCAGGCAACGTAGATCGGCTTGCCCTTGTTCGTCTGCATGACGAAGCGGATCTGCTTTGCGTAATCGCCCACCGTGCATTGCATGCGGAAATCGGGCTTCAGCGGCCGGGGTGCGGCGGGCTCCCTCGCTGTCCTGGCGGACTTTTTCGCGGGTGCGGTGGCGGCAGTCGCCGCCTTCTCCGGAGGCTCGGCCGGGTATGCCTGCGTGGTGAGCAGCGCAGTGCCTCCAGCAACGGCCAAGACGGACATGATCCGCAACGCTTTCCCCTCCATTGTTGTTCCGCTTCCGACATCGATCGTAACCCATTCCGGTGGGCCGCCCGGGACGATTGGCGGCTCACGTGCCAGCCAGATTACACTCACGCAAAGGCGTACCTGCTTCCGCAGCGTATGCCATCAACCTACTGGCGTGAGCATGTTGCTGATTTTCGAATCAAGGCATTTCGTGATTGTGACCCTCGAACATCCGCATGTCTCGCGCGGCGATGGCGGGCACCTGATCATCAATCCCAAAGTGGTGGCCGAGGACCGCACGCAACTGACGCGCGAGCGGGCGATCGAACTGGTGAAGCTGACGATGGTGGCCGGCGAAGCAATGAAGACGGTGCTGACGCGCAGGGGCATCGACATCGGGCGCATCAATTACCAGGACAATGGCAACTGGCGGCACGAGCTGCACGTGCACCTCTACGGCCGCGCGCGCAGCGCGAAGACCCAGCCGTGGGGAACGTTCCTGCAGTTGCCGGCGACGAAGTCCGATTTCGAAGCGCGCATGGGCAATCTCGAGCCGCTCAATGCGGGCGATATCGCCGGGCTGAAAGCGGAGCTCGTCCGCCTGCTCGCGACCGAGAAGTACCGGAACTTCTGAGCGCCGGGGCTTACTCGGCCTTGGCGCCCGAGCTTTTGACGACGGCGCCCCATTTCTTGATTTCAAGTGGCATGAGCCTGGTCAGTTCGTCGGGCGAACCCGCCACCACGTCCACGCCCATCCCGGCCAGCCGCTTGGTGATCTCCGGCGTGCGCAGCGCCTTGCTGAAGCCGTCGTTGATCTTGAGCACCACGTCGCGCTGCATGCCGGCGGGGCCCATCAGCGCGTACCAGCCACTGGACTCGAAGCC
>CAZXNF010000201.1:0-6731 GCA_964641785.1 uncultured Streptomycetaceae bacterium
CTGGAGTACCGTTCCGACGACGGTCGCGTGCTGCGGGTCGAAAACCAGCGCGAGACCGAGGCGCGTTTTCTGGTGGCGCTCGCGCGGGCGATCTGGACGACGTTTGCGATCGCGACGCTGGGCTCGCTCGTCGCCGCGCTGCTGGCGGCGCCCTTCGGCGTCGTTGCCGCGAAGAACATGGCACTGCCCCCGTGGGTGGCGCGTCCCGCCCGCTTCGCACTGGACCTCGCGCGCTCCATCCATACGCTCGTGTTCGGCTTGCTGCTCGTCGGCATCGTCGGCCTCGGCCCGATGGCGGGGGTGCTCGCGATCGCCGCCCACTCCTTCGGCACCTACGGCAAGCTCTATGCCGAATCGATCGAAACTGCGGACGCCCAACTGATCCAGTCGGGCGTGGCGCTTGGCCTGTCGCCGCTGCAAACGCTGGTGTTCGGGCTCGGGCGCACGCTCCTGCCGCAATGGATCGCGGTCCACCTTTACGTCTGGGAATACAACGTCCGCGACTCCACCGTGCTGGGACTGATCGGCGCCGGGGGGCTCGGCCTCCTGCTGTCGGAGGCGATATCGCTGTTCCAGTGGGGCCGGCTGGCGACGCTCCTGATCGCCATCGTTGCGCTGGTCATGGTCTTTGATGCGGTCAGCCGTAAACTCCGGCACGATCTGATGTGAGACGCAACGATGAACCTTCCTGAACCTGCACACCCCGGCCGCAGCTGCCCGGCCGATTACCGCACGCCGCCCGGCGCGCTCGCCGCCGCTCCCGCGTTCGCCGCGGACACCCTATACGTCGTCGGCGGTCTCTACGGTAACGCGTTCGCTCTGGACGCCCTGCTCGCGCGCGCGGCCCGCGAGCCATCGCCGCCGCGCATTGTGTTCAACGGCGATTTTCACTGGTTCGACGCCGACCCCGACACGTTCTCGCGCGTGCAGGCGGACGTGCTGCGCCACACCGCGCTGCGCGGCAATGTCGAGACCGAACTGGCGCACGACGATCGCGGCGCGGGCTGCGGGTGCGGCTACCCTTCATCGGTCGGGGACGCAGAAGTGGAACGCTCCAACCGGATCATGGCGCAGCTGGCGGCGACCGCGCAGGCGCTTCCCGCCGCGCGCGCAGCACTCGCCGCCCTGCCCGCGACGCTCGTCGCGAGCGTCGGTGATTTGCGCGTGGGCATCGTGCACGGCGATGCCGACTCGCTCGCGGGCTGGCGCTATGGCCAGGAGAACCTCGCCACCACCGGCGCCCGCAACGCACTGGCTGCGGACTTCGATGCCAACACGCTGCGCGTGATTGCCTCGAGCCACACCTGCCTGCCGGTGGCGACGGCCATCGCCGCGCAAGGCGGCCGCTGCGCACTCATCAACAACGGTGCGGCCGGCATGCCCAATTTCACAGGCACGCAGTACGGGCTGATCACGCGCATCGCGTGCACGCCCGCCCCTGACGCGCTATACCGGACCGTGCTCGAGGGCGTCTCGATCGAAGCGCTGCCGCTGCACTACGATGCGGCAGCAGCCCTGCAGGCGTTCGACCGGCAATGGCCGGCCGGGTCTCCGGCAGCGGTGTCCTACCGTGCGCGCATGGTCCGCGGCCCGGCGTATGCTCCGGCGCAGGCGCTGCGCGGGCACTTCGAACCGTTGCCCATCGCAACGCCGACAGCGCGACACCCGGCCCTGGAGGGCTCTTGAACAAATCCAAACTGCTGGTGCTGGTATTGCTCGCGGCGGCCATTGCCGCGTTCTTCGGCCTTGGACTGCATCACGAACTGACTCTGGAGGGCTTCCGCAGCCGGCAGGCCGCGCTCGAAGCGACCGTTGCGGCACAGCCCCTGCTCGCTGGCGCCGTTTTCTTCGCAGTCTACGTGGCGGCGACCAGTCTGTCGGTGCCGGGCGCCTCGCTACTCACCCTGGTTGCGGGCGCGCTGTTCGGGCTCGTTTGGGGCACCGTTATCGTCTCCTTCGCCTCCACCCTCGGCGCAACGCTGGCATTTTTGACTTCGCGCTTCCTGCTGCACGACGCGGTGCAGGTGAAGTTCGGCGACCGCCTGAAGGCGATCAACGACGGTGTCGCGCGCGAAGGCGCGTTCTACCTGTTTGCCCTGCGACTGGTGCCTCTGTTTCCCTTTTTCGCGGTCAATCTCCTGATGGGACTGACTCGCATCGGGACCTGGACCTACGTCTGGGTGAGCCAGCTCGGCATGTTCGCCGGCACCGTGGTCTACGTCTACGCCGGCACGCAACTCGGCGCGTTCAAACTCTCCCCGGGCCTGTTCGCGGCGTTCGCGCTGCTCGGCGTCTTTCCGCTCGCGGCCCGGAAGTTCCTCGATGCGCTCAAGGCGCGCAAGGTCTACGCGCGCTGGCCGAAACCCGCGCGCTTCGACAGCAACGTGGTGGTGATCGGCGCGGGCTCCGCCGGGCTAGTCACCGCCTACATCGCCGCCGCCGTGAAGGCGAAGGTCACGCTCGTCGAGAAGCACAAGATGGGCGGCGACTGCCTGAACACCGGCTGCGTGCCGTCCAAGGCATTGATCCGCACCGCCAAGTTTCTCGCCCACGCCAAACGCGCGCGCGCGCTGGGCCTCAAATCCGCGACGGTCGAGTTCGATTTCGCCGACGTGATGGCGCGCGTGCAGCGGGTGGTGCGGGCGGTCGAACCGCACGACTCCGCGGCGCGCTACCGGGCGCTGGGCGTTGACTGCGTCGAGGGCAACGCCAGAATCATCTCGCCGTGGCAGGTGGATGTGCAGACGCCGCAGGGGCCGCGCACCTTCACCACGAAGAACATCGTGATTGCCGCCGGTGCGCGTCCCTTCGTTCCGCCGATTCCCGGCCTGGCGGAATGTGGCCCGCTCACCTCCGACACCGTCTGGGACCTGCGCGTGCTGCCGCAGCGGCTGGTCGTGCTGGGCGGCGGGCCGATCGGCTCTGAGCTCGCGCAGTGCTTCGCGCGGCTGGGCTCGCAGGTGACACAGGTGGAAATGGCGCCGCGCATCCTGGTCCGCGAAGACCCGGAGGTTTCGGCGCTCGTGACGCAGCGCTTCCGGGAGGATGGCGTGGACGTGCGGGTCGGGCACAAGGCCAAGCAGGTGGTGGTGGAGAACGGCGCGAAGTTCCTGGTCGTGGAACATCAGGGCCAGGACCAGCGCATCGCCTTCGACGAGATCCTGTGCGCGGTCGGTCGCGTGGCGAACACGCAGGGCTACGGCCTCGAAGAACTGGGCATCCCGACGACGAAAACGCGCACGGTCGACACCAACGACTACCTCGAAACGCTGTACCCCAACATTTACGCCTGCGGCGACGTCGCCGGGCCTTACCAGTTCACACACACCGCGGCGCACATGGCCTGGTACGCGGCGGTCAACGCGCTGTTCGGCCGCTTCCGCAGGTTCCGCGTGGACTATTCGGTGATCCCGTGGTGCACCTTCACCGACCCGGAAGTCGCGCGGGTCGGGCTGAACGAACAGGAAGCAAAGGAGAAGAACATCCCGCACGAGGTGTCCGTCTTCGGCATCGATGACCTTGACCGCGCGATCGCCGACGAAGACGCCCACGGCTTCGTCAAGGTGCTGACCCGGCCGGGCTCGGACAAGATCCTCGGCTGCACGATCGCCGGCGAACATGCGGGCGACCTGCTGGTGGAGTTTGTCGCCGCTATGCGGCACGGCTTCGGCCTGAACAAGATCCTCGGCACGATCCATATCTACCCGACGCTCGCGGAGGCGAACAAGTACGCCGCCGGGGTGTGGAAACGCAAGCAGGTGACGCGGGGGCAGACCGCCTTCTTGGCCGCGTTTCAGGCGTGGGGCCGCGACGAGGCCGGCTTCGGCGGGGTGCTCGGCGCCGTGCCGGCGCTGCTCACCGACAAGGCGCCCGCCTACCCGCCCGAGCCGACCCCTGCGCCCGGCGGCTCGACCCACTGAAGGCACGCGCATGAAGACGGTGCTCACCGCCCTGCTGCTCGCCGCCGCCTGTGCCGCAACCCCGGCGTACGCCCAGTTCGATCACTCGCATGCGGCCTGGACGACGCTGGTCAAGCGACACGTTGTTCTGGTGGACGGCGGCAAGGCGAGCCTGGTGAACTACGCCGCGTTCGCGCAGGACCGCGCCGCGCTCAAAACCTACCTCGCGACGCTTTCAGGCGTCACCGGCGCAGAGTTCACGGCCTGGAGCAAGCCGCAGCAGATGGCCTTCCTGATCAACGCCTACAACGCGTTCACCGTTGAGAAAATCCTGACCCGCTATCCGCGCCTCCAGTCGATCCGCGATTTCGGCACGGTCTTCGGTAACCCGTGGAAGGACCCGTTCATTTCACTGCTGGGCCAGCCGTCCACGCTCGACCAGATCGAGCACGAACGACTGCGCAAGCCCGGCGCTTACGACGACCCACGCGTTCATTTCGCGGTCAACTGCGCGTCGATCGGCTGCCCAATGCTGCGCGAGGAGGCCTATGTCGCGGACCGACTGGGTGCGCAGTTGGAGGAGCAGACGCGCCGTTTCCTGTCCGACCGCTCGCGCAATCGCTACAACCCCGACAGCGGCCGCCTTGAAGTATCGAAGATCTACGACTGGTTCAAGGAAGACTGGCAGTCGGGATACCGCGGCTTCGACGGCAAGACCCCGCCGATCGCCTCGCGCGAGGCCTGGTTCGCGCGCTACGCTGCGTTGCTCGCGGACATCCCGGAGGGCCGGATGGCAGTGGCGGACAGCAAGGCGCAGCTGGTCTTTCTCGAATACGACTGGACGCTGAACGACGTGAAGCGGTGATGCCGCCCACTTCGCCCGCCCTCTCCGTCATCGTCCCCGCGCTGGACGAGGCGGACGCCATCACAGCAACGCTGCTGGCGCTGGCACCGGCCCGCGCCCGCGGGGCCGAGATCATCGTCGCCGACGGCGGCAGCACCGATGCCACCGTCGCGCTCGCCACGCCACTCGCCGACCTCGTAATCACCAGCCCGCGTGGCCGTGCGCGGCAGATGAACGCCGGCGCGGCCGTGGCAAGCGGCGCCGTGCTGCTGTTCCTGCACGCGGACACCGAGGTGTCCCCTGCTTTCGATACGGCCATCCACGACGCCGTTGCCGGCGGCGCGCGCTGGGGCCGCTTCGATGTCCGCATCGCCGGGCAACATCCGATGCTGCCTGTCATCGCGGCGGGCATGAACCTGCGCTCGCGGCTGACCGGAATGGCGACGGGCGACCAGGGGCTGTTCGTGCAGCGCGCGCTGTTCGAGTCCGTGGGCGCGTATGCGAACCTGCCGCTGATGGAGGACCTCGCCCTGTCGAAGACGCTGCGCGCGCACGCCCCAGCCGCCTGCCTGCGCGAGCGCCTCGTTACGTCAGGCCGTCGTTGGGAGCAGCGCGGTGTGTGGCGCACGATCCTGCTCATGTGGCGACTGCGCTGGGCATGGTGGCGCGGGGCTGATCCCGCCGTGCTTGCGGAGCGGTATCGATGAACTGCGCGGTGATCGTGATGGCGAAAGCACCCGACCCCGGAACGGTGAAGACGCGCCTGATCCCGGCGCTCGGCGCGGAAGGGGCCGCCGCGCTCGCCGCGCGCCTCTTGAAACACGCACTCGCACAGGCGTGTGCCGCGCGCATCGGCCCCGTAACGCGTGGCGCAGAAGCGCAGGAAGGGATGGTCGGTCGTGGGCGCGCCGGCCAGGATGACGGGGCCGCGCTGGTCGCGCAGCCCGACGGCGACCTCGGCGCGCGCATGCAGGCCCTGCTCGGCGACGCGCTAGCGGAATACCCGCACGCGCTGGTCATCGGCAGCGACTGTCCGGCGCTCACCGCGCCGCGGCTGCGTGACGCGGCGAAGTCACTCGCGGACGGCGCGGACGTGGTGCTGGCGCCAACGGAGGACGGCGGCTACGCGCTCATCGGCATGCGCCGGCCGCAAGTCTGCCTGTTCGCGGACATCGCGTGGAGCACGCCCGCCGTGCTGGCACAGACCCGCGAAAGGATCGCTGCAGAGGCCCTCCGGGCGGTCGAACTGCCGGTGCTGTGGGACGTGGATCGCCCGGAGGACGTGGACCGGCTGGCACGCGAGGCGCCGGCCGGCTGGGCGGACGCCGGCTAGCCGCTCGCCGCTCCCGGAACCTCCCCGGCAGGCCCGGGTCCGACGGAAAAGGCTGCCCCGTTACCGGTCGATGAGTCAGTAGCCGCTTACCTTTGGGGCGGGGAAAGCCACCCCAACTTCAACCGCCTAAACATGACCTTACGCAAACGATTTCCCGTTGCCCGCCCTCTGCGCGTTGCCTTTTCGGGGGACCGAGAGGAGAATACGCGCCTTTCTTTTGCGCCCTTCGAGCCCCCTCTGTCCGCCATGAATGCCCTGCCTACGCGCCGTCGGCGCATGGACCAACCCGACAGTTGCAGGGGCTGATCGCCTGGCCCGCACGCGCATGTCCAACCTCGCCGCAATTCCCGCCGCCAGCAGTACCGCGCTCGCAAGCAGCGCCCCGCAGCTTCCCGTCCACTGGTACTTCGATCCGCAGATCCACGCCCTGGAACAGCGCCACCTGTTCGAACGCGGGCCCGGCTACATCGGCCACACCTTGATGGCGCCCAACGCCGGCGACTACCGCTCGCTGGAATGGAACGGCCACTCGCACGCGCTGGTGCACAACGCCAACGGCGTCGAACTTCTCTCCAACGTCTGCCGCCATCGCCAGGCGGTAATTCTGAAGGGCAGCGGTAACGCGCAGAACCTGGTGTGCCCGCTGCACCGCTGG